>CAYVPT010000013.1:0-18860 GCA_964453865.1 uncultured Dehalococcoidaceae bacterium | reverse complement strand
CTTGCTGCTGAGAAGAAATGACGGCAGGGACACTATGAATAAGACCGCGACAAGCAGGGAGAAAATATATTTCCGGAGAGTCTTGAGATGAAAAACTCGCCATAATATTATGGGGACGGTGAATAGGGCGATGTAGATAAGAGTCCGGCCGTAACTCTCCTGTAAACCCCCCAGGAAAAGAAGCACAAGTGCTAGTATGACAATACCCGCCAGGCCGCCGAGACCGATTATTTCTCCCTCGTCCAGTCTTCTAATCCTGACCAGCCTGGCCAGCCCCAGGATACCTCCGATGACAATGAGCAGGAGCGGCCCCAGATACAGGGATGGCATTGTCCACAAGTAGGACCTTTCGCCAATATATGAGGTTGTCTGCAAAGGCAGCAGCCATTCACGTATTATCTGCCCCGACGAAAGGTCTGCTAAAGCATCAGGTATCATAGCGATGAAGTATTTTATAATCGAAAAATTTTGAGGGAGGTTCCAGATTACCGGCACTATTAATAGCAAAACCACGAGTTTTGTGGATAATATATATTTGCCGCTTATCTTTTGAATGATAAATATACCCAGGATAGTTAAAAAAGCGACGATGGAAGTGATGAAATGAGAGATGAAAAGCGCCGCCAGTACGACAAGAATGAGCGTTTCATTGGTTTCCATTCTGAATAACCGGCGATTATCAGCTGCCCGGCCGGCGGTAAATAACAGGAGTGCTGCCGATAAAAGACAAAAAGGAGCGAACACGCTCGCATGAAATTGCGGCAGCGATGTCGCAACAGATAAATCTACCTGTATTACCAGCAGGGCTCCCAGTGAAGCGAAATAAGGATTCTTCAGCAGCTTGTTAAAGAAAAGGTAGAGTAACATCGAGAAAACTAAAATCTGAAAGAACGGGAAAAACGCCATATAGTCCGTTATTTCCAGACCGGTAACCAGGCATACGCCCGTCCCCAGTAAGGAAAACCCTGAAAAACCCATATATTTCAGCGATGGCGCCCCGGTATAGTGCCCCAGCTCTACCAGGTTTTTAATATCGCCCGCCGGTGCGAAGGCATCACCGACAAGGCCGCGCGATATAAAGGTGTAATAGCCTGTAAAGACAATAGCAAAGATTCCTACCAGGGCTGCCTTCTCCCAGTTGATTCTAGTTTCGCTTCCCCTGGTGAACAGTAATACCAGGATTAATAAGACCCAGATGTAAAAGAGAGCGACGAACAGGGAAAAGTTATCGAAAACATAAATAAACGGCAAGGTGTGGATACTATATTCGTACTTCAGATTGGCTGGATAAAGAATTATAGCTGCTGTCATCGCCAGGAGGAGTACCCAGAGAGCCAGCCTGGGTCTTCCTGTAATTCCGGGAGGCCTGAAATCGGTCAAATCTGACCTGACGATAGTCATATCAGCTTGCGTATGCTTTCAGCTTTTTTATCTTTAACGATGATGTTAAAGGTATTGGCAGTATCGCCATTTTATACATATTATACACCTATTATGCCTGAATATGTCAAATGGCATATTTTGTTATACGTATACTAACGATATATTTCCCCATATGTACCTCAGTTACGCTTTATCAGTGACATTTGGGTGTCCGCGGCAAGCCTTTGATTCCTTACCCGGTTCACCTCGAGAATAAATCTCTCCGCGGCTTTCTCCCAGTTGTATTGAGGAGCTAAAAAAGTCGCCTCAACCGCCAGCTCGCTTCTTTTTTCGCTGTCGTTCAAAACAGTAATCAGCGCCTGAGCCAGGGCCTGCTTATCACCGATAGGTACTTTTACCATACCGCCCGGGAAATGGTTCTTATATACCGGCAGGTCATAGGCAACCACCGGCAAGCCGCAGGCCATAGCTTCGATAACCACGAGGGGCACCGCTTCATAATAACTGGGAAATATGAACACGGAACTTGCCTTAATTACCCGGTATTTCTCCTCTTCGCTGACGGGTCCGAAGAATTCGATGGTTTTTTCAAGATGTTTCTGTTCCGCTACCGGTCTGAGCTGCGGCGCCACGTTGCCCATTATCGCCAGCCTGGCACGGTCATTTGTTCCGATAACAATTTCCCATATATCCAGAAGGTCGTCACACCCTTTCTGGGGATTATATCTCCCTATCCAGCAGACATCGTGTTTTTTCTCTGAGGGAACGGCGGCGTTAATGATATCCCAATCTACCCCTACATCCATGCCCGCTATTTTTTCGGGATGTATGCCGGTCTCCAGTAGAAGGTGCGACATGTTAGTGTGGGCGATGATGACATCGCTGCCGTATTTGATACAGGGAAGGGACAATTTATACTGAAAGTAGGCCGGCGTCTCTCTCGCACCGGGGAATTTTTTCCTGGCGGTAAAAGCACCCCGGTAGCCCCTGAAGGGACTGGGATAACCCATGTGAAAAGCCGAAACCCTGATTACCGATTTATCTTTAATGAAGAGAAGGGGGAATACCTCCCACAGCAGATTGGAAGCGGCGAATATCACGGTATCGCTGGCGAAGTCTTTCTTTCTTAATAACAGCCCGGCTTTTAACATTCTTTTCATCATGATTATGGGAATCCGCAACAGACCCGGTTCGGCAGCCGGCTCTTTTCCATCGATGAGCCAGAATTCGGCGTCCAGGCCGTAACCCTTAAATTGCGTCTCACCGGCTTTTGAAGTCAGGATAGTCAGATGACAACCTCTGGCTAAAAGGGCTTTACTCAAGCCAACGATATATGACGGCCCGGCAGAAAAGTGTTTCGGTGAAAATATTCCTAAAGCAATTAATATCAGATTCATTTTTTCTCCTCGGACTCTATGTCCCCGGGTGCGGCACCCCCATTCCTTTTCCATAAAAGCTCACCGGCAGCGATTAAGGCGGCCCCCGCCTGCCCCGCCAGCCAGGCTAAACCGGCGCCCAGGATACCCATACCGGGCAGCAGGAGATAGCTTAATCCCAGCGTAACCACGGTCATAAAAGCTGTTAAAGCTACCGCGCTTTTCATCCTTTTCTGGACCCTCTTGATACTCAGGTAAATAAAAATAATGCTCATCGGTATTACCGAGGGAGCGATAATCCATATCAGCCTGGTCGTGTTTTCGGAATAGGCATGACCGAACAACCAGAGTATTTTATCGCTCAATGCCAGCAGGACTATCAGCGAGGGCACCATGAGAACGAGGCTGATTTTCAGGCTTTTCCGTACCTCACGACCCAGTCCTTCCTGGTGATGGGTGCCTTCCGCATAGAGCGACTGTGAAGTGCCGATGGGTATGACAAATAATATCGACGCCACGCTCCAGCCAACGTAAAAATAGGCGTTCTGTTCCGCCCCCAGGATGTTGACGACCATGAGGGGCAGGACAACAACCGGGAGCGCCCAGAGAATAGTGCTGACATAATTGGCTAGAGAGAAGCGGAACATCTCGGTCAGGACCGCATTTTTAATCTTTACCCGGGGACGGTAACCCTTGATAACCCGCGGCAGGAACCATAAGATGGCGATGAGGGTACTCACCGATATGGCTATTCCCCACGAAACATAGATGCCGAGGCTGGAGTATATTGATATCAAGAGAAAAAGCGGGATAAATCTGGAGAGCCCGAAAATCGTCCCCTGTACCAGGGCAAAACCGGTCCGGCGCCGGGCAACAAAAATATTTATCACCAAGCCGGAGAGTGTAAAAATAAGGGCGAATAATATGAATGACGCCAGGAACACCGGACTCTCTCTTATAGGTAAAAGCGCCGGCGACCAGACACCCAGACCGGCCAGAAAAATACCGGCCAGGATAACGGCAGTCAATCCCACTGTGGTAAAACAGGTATTGACCGTATCATTGGCTTTGCTTCCGTCACCCGGCAGGAACCTGACTATCCCGAGCTCAAGCCCCAGCGATGAAAAAATCACCACAAATCCGACCGCCGCGACGGCGGCCGAGGCAAGCCCCACGGACTCGGCACTATATAGCCTGGCAGCAGCTATCCAGAACAGGACCCCGGTCAGGCTATTAACGGCTGAGTTGGCTACCAGGTAAACGGCATTGCGATACAGAGACACCTGATACAGGCTTTTGACCCCGTTTCTGGCAATAATTACCTGCCGGGCATCGGTCAGCGTTTCTTTACCGAAAGATATTATTTTCGCCAGTAACACTGCTTAAATAACCTCGCTGTATTCCGGGTATCAAGAGGTCAGCCGGCCGTTTTCACTTTTTAACGCCTGTCGCCTAATAGGACGAATGGCTACATTATACCGCAATTAATTGCCATTTGACAAATAATGGGATATAATATTCAGGCAAAGATACCCACTGGTATCCGGCTACTATTGGCAAATTAAGCGGCCTATTACGGTGGAAGAACGGGTAATGACGAATATATGGCGCTGGGCTGGCTCGGATTATATAAAGCTTATTCCCGTACTGGCGCTGGCTTTCTATATAGCTTTCATCCCCCACCAGGCTTACGGTTACCCGGTGCATCTTGACGAGTGGAATAATTACACCTACTCCCAGGCTGTCACATCGGCGCATAGCATCAGTTTCGCCGATCCCTGGGTGGGTGGCGGGGTGAATCCCTACCCCAATCCGGAGATTGGCTATAACGTCTTCTGGGCGGTATTGCACATGATAAGCGGCATCCCGATGCTGACGATATACCGTTTTTTCCCGGCGGTTGTACTAATGATAACGGCCTTTTCGGTCTATATCCTGTGCCGCCGGGAAGGATTCGGCTGGGAGGCGGCCATTTTCACCTGCCTGATACCGACCACCATTGGTATCCTCGGTCCTGCCTTCATGGTACCGATAGCCCTGGGGTTACCCTTCATTCCTCTCTCTCTGTATATCATCTTCAATTACCGGAACTGGTGGTCGTATCCTCTCCTCTACGTCTTTATGATGTTTCTGCTGGCCATACACGCACCGACGGGCGTGGGACTGATTATCGTCCTGATTCCCTACATATTGCTCAATCTGAAAGGCGATTTCAAACATGCCCTGGGCGTAACAATGGCAGTGGCCTTACCCTTCATCTTCGGCTTTCCCTGGGTAAGCTCCATTCTAAGAAATGAAACGCAGGGGCTGTTTTCCGCCTCAGAACTAACGAAAAACGTGGCTCTGCCACACATTATGGGCACTTACGGATATCTACCCACGGCACTCTGCGCCCTGGGCATCGTCGTGCTGGTGTTTTTGGGAAGTAAGAAACACTACGGCTTTATTCTGGGACTGCTGGCTCTGCTGCTGATGCTGGTGGTGCGTTATTCTTTCCACTATGGAGAGGACGTAATGTACTTCCGCGGCCTGCATTACATGATGCTGATGATAAGCATCGTCGCCGGGGCGGGCCTGATGCTGGTGAAAAAAATCAGGCTCCCGGACAGGCTCGGTGAACGATTGAAGCTGCCCATCCTCACTCGTAATATCGGCAGCATCCTGTGTGTAGTCCTCATCGGTCTGACGCTATACATCGCCATTCCCAATCGCCAGCATACCGGGTACTATCACATGATTCACCAGGATGACTACGAGGCGTTTGTCTGGATAAAGGAGAACGTCGGCGGCGAATATGACCGGGCGGTTCTCGACCCCTGGAAGGCTACCGCCTTTACCGCCATTACCGGGAGATATGTCCTTACCAGGATAGGGGAAGCCCCGACCGTTAAAGACGCCGAGGTAGTCAGATTCCTGAACGGTGGCTGTAGTGACACCACTTACCTTAAAAATAATGGCGTCTCCATAATTTATACCCCTGTCAGAGTCAGTAATCCCGACCTCGTTGAGGTGCGGCGGTATATTTATCTGCTTAAAGAAACACAGGTTCAATAACGTTTCGAGAAAACGGGCGTGATGATGCCATATGAAAATTAATGAAACCGGCAGGATGTACCTGACAAGACTCAGTCAAGCCGGCAAACCATGGCTGACGAAACTCGGAAAGTACGGCCGATTATGGCTGATCAAGATAAAAGAGGTCAGAAAGCCATGGCCTGAGAAGCTTAAAGAGTTCGGCAAGCTATGTCCTGTGATATTTAAAGACATTCGTAATATATGGCCGGGGGACTACCGTGAGGTCAACGAGCTTCTACCCATCGTCATGCTGGTATTCATCCTGACGCTGATTATCATTATCTCTCCTTCAAATGTGCTGCGGATTATCCTGGGCATACCCGTGGTGCTTTTCCTCCCCGGATATACTCTCCTGGCGGCGTTGTACGTCAGGAAGGACCGGATAAAGAACCTGGACAGGTTCGCCCTGAGCTTTGCCCTGAGCGTCGCCATAGTGCCGCTCATCGGGTTGCTGCTCAACTATATGCCCGGCGGTATCAGCTTGGCATCCTTCTTTATATTGATAGCCTTGTTTATTCTTATAATGTCGGTAGTTGCCTGGATAAGGCGCGGGTGGCTGGCTGAAGGAGAACGTTATACTATTCGTTTACGCTGGCCGCGGCCTGCTTTGAAAGGAAGTATCTATGACAGGCTGCTATCGATTATCCTGGTGCTGGCGGCGGTGGCCGTCGTAGGCTCGCTGATTTACATTATTGTCACCCCGAAAACGCAGGAAAACTTCACCGAATTTTATATATCCGGGCTGGAGGACAGGTCCGTTTATCCTGCCGGGCTAATTGTGGGGGAAGAAGAAAAGATACTGGTGACTATCGTCAACCGGGAACGCCGTACTCTTGACTACCGGATAGAGATGAACGTCAATGGGGAAAAGAAGAGCCAGGCGGGCCCACTGACGCTGGAGGACGGACAGAAATACGAAGCAGAGATAGGAATTACACCCGAAGCCACCGGCGCCAGGCAGGAGGTGGAGTTCATCCTTTATCTTGATGGTGAATCCGAACCATATCTGGCGCCGCTCCGCCTGTGGGTCGATGTAAAATAGCTAACTGCTCGCTGGCATGTAATAACATCACACCCTTCGCCCCGCCCCTGGGTTGTTATCTATTCCCACCCTTGCCACCCTCGCTCCATTCGCGGCCAAGCCCGATTGTCTTCGCCTCCCCACCTAAAAACGGGAGTTCAGGAGAGAGGGGACTTCGCCCCCTCTTATATACTCTCCCCTAATAAATAATCCAGGGGCGTCTAAGAGGGGTGAAATCACTCTTTATATTCTTTCCCCCTCTTGAACAGAATATAATCCAAGTGTTGAAAATAAACGTGTTCGAGAGGGGGATAAAGGGGGTGAGTATGAAAAATTTGACAAACCCGGATGGAACCTATACCAATCAGAACAGGCTGGCAACGCACTCAGGAGTTTCTATCGATTATCGATACGTCTTATAAGAACGTTAAGCATTATCCCGGTGAATACGGTTAACATACCGATAGTGATAAAGAGTATCGAGATCATAGCTATGCCGGTGGCGAAAACGTTCGCCCCGAAATAATAGATTCTGATGACTACAATGCCGGCGGCAAGTCCGATTGCCAGAAAGATGCTTCCGAACAGACTGAAAAACAGGAGAGGTCGTCTCTCGGAAATCATCACCATTATCCGGTTCAAGACTCCCAAGCCGTGCATGACAGGATTCAGGGTCGAGCCATCGGCGGTATAGGCGACGGAAATGGGTACTTCTCCTATTTCCAGACCTTTGGAGGCCGCTTCGGAGATTATTTCCGATGATATGGCCATCCCGGTTTCTTTCAATTCCAGAGCAGCCATCGCCCTTCGGGAATAAGCCCTGAATCCCGATTCGGTATCGGAAAGTCGCTTTCTGGAGGCAACATTGGTCAGCCGCGAGAGGACTTTCTGTCCCAGACGCCGGTAGCCGGCAATTTTGTTTTTCTGCATTTCCCTGGAGCCGATGATGACGTCCGCCCCAGCGGTGATGCCCTCAACCAGGCGGGGTATTTCATCCGGATTGTGCTGTGAATCAGCATCGAGAATAACCAGGATATCGGCGTTTCTCTGCCTGGCTTCCGTAAGCAGGTCCCTGATGGTATGGCCGTAGCCCTGATTGCCTTCATGCTTTACTACAGATGCGCCGGCCAGGCGGGCAACTTCGGCAGTCCGGTCGGAGCTGCCATCGTCAACGACGATGACTTCACCGGCGTACTGCTTTGCCTGCAGGATGACGCTGCCGATATACTTCGCTTCGTTATAAGCCGGCATACCGACGATTATTTTGGCAGGGTCTGGCTGGCTCATGAGACAATTCTATATTACGCGAGGGGGCTTGTCAAAGTAGCGGGGCGAGTTCAGAGTGTAAAAAAATAGCAAGGGGAAAACAGGTGTGGAAATCGATGGGATAAGCAGTTGATGATGCGAGGTTGGCTAGGGTGGGAATAGATATAAAACGAAAGTAGGCGTTGAAAAGCACAAGTAATCGGTATTACCCCCCTGAAAAATTAGGGGTTATTACTGATTCCGTATCGGTTACATTCGTCTAAAGTGTTACATGTAAACCGAAGACGATATTAAGGAGACGGTCAGGGGCTGTGTATAAAAGTACCTGCCGTATCATCAAGGCGGTAATGACCATAGTACTTGTAGCTACAGTTGGCCTGCTGGCATGTATTTTTTTTATGGATGGATACAGCACTTATATCGTTAAAAGCGATAGTATGAAACCGGTCTTTAAAAGCGGTGACATGGTGGTCATCGGCAGTCCCGGTCTGCCTTTTGTGAAAGATATCTCACCTGACCGCATAGTATCCTTCGAGCGTAATAACGAGATGGTAACCCACCGCATTGTGTCTATCGAGGGAGATACCGTTTATACGAAAGGCGATGCCCAGGAGAACGTTGACCCGTGGTCGGTATCACGCTTCTTCGATATTAAGGGGTGCTACATATTTCACATTCCCTATATCGGCCTGGCATCAACTTTTCTCAAGACCAGGCTGGGATGGTTGGTCTGTGTGATACTGCCGGCCCTGGGACTGGTCAGCTTCATTATCAAAGATATCGTCAAAGAGGTCAGGCACTGCTTTACTTAAATAATTTTAAAGTTAAAACTACTCTCTAATTCTGAGAATAAAAAGGAGGATGAGAACATGAAAAAGATTGTGGGGTTGACAATGGCGCTGGTATTGGTGATAGGTCTCGTTGGCGCGGGAACCTACGCCTATTTCAGCGACACGGAGACCAGCGTGGACAATACGCTCACGGCTGGTACACTTGACCTGAATATCGAGGGAGGAGACATTGACGTTACCACGTTCGACGTAGGTGACGTCGCCCCCGGTGATAACGGTACCGCTTCCAGCACGCTGGCTAATATTGGCAGCTTGGACGGTGAACTCGATATCGCTACCTCGGCGGTCACCAACACCCCCGGCGTCGGCGGCGAATTCGGGGGCGGCAGCGGTGAGCTGGGAGCCAACGCCCAGATTGCGATGTACCTCGACGTCGACCAGAGCGGCAGCGTAACTGCCGGAGACATCGGTCTCAAGTCGGACGAAACCACCTATGATCCCACCGGCGGCCTTGAATATGATATTATCGATAACTACGCCAGCGATACCTGGAATGCCACCGAGACGCTGGCTGCTTCGGCTGCCGACGACATCTTCGTGAGCTGGGGAGTGCCCACCACCACCGGAAATGATATCCAGGCCGATAGCGTCAGCTTCGATATCACCTTTACTCTGGAACAGGCTGCGGCCGACTAATCCAGTTGCTGTATAAGTGTATGAGCCCGGCAGGTATTCAATACCTGCCGGTGGTACTATTATCTAAAGTCTGTATCCCGGTACCGACGGGTTTCTCTTAACGCCGATACAATTTGTTATCGGAGGATTCCGGAAGCCCTATAAGACCATATTCTTTAACCCTGATTTACTATTATACGATTGAGAGCACCAACCAGGTAGGCTATGTATTTTAAATACTGGCAATCAGCCATTACATTTCTGGCACTGCTGATGGTGGTCGGCTCCTTCCTGGTGACATGGCCAACCGGGAAGACATATGCCGACCCGCCACCGTTTTTAGACCTGGAAATCGATTCGCCGGGAACGATACGCTGGGATATGAGCAATATCAAGCCCGGCGATTCCGGGCTTGAGCCCGTGACCCTGCGCAATACCGGCAATGCCACCGGGTATCTCTGTATCTGGATTAGCGACCTTGTCGATGATGAGGGCGTCAATCCGGAGTCCGAAACAGGCAACACCACCAATCCCGGAGAGCTGAGTACATACCTCTACCTGGATATTATCAATAACGGCATGACCTTCGGTAGATTGATTGAATACGGACGTTTGAATATGGCTTTACCGGTTAGCCTGAGATATTTCCCTGCAGACATGAACCACGCATTGTGTATCACCAGCACCGCGTTAGAGGTCGGTCAGGCTCTTGAGCTACAGTGGCAGTGGTCGCTTTCGCCGGGTACCAGAAACGATGCCCAGGGAGATACGGCCTCTTTTAGCCTTAACTATTCACTTATTTATGAATTGCCACCCCTATTTATCGAGCCACGCGGAAGCGGCGGAGGGAAGAAAACTGAAGAACCGGAAGAGCCTGAAGAGACCGAAGAAATCACTCCAGAGCCCACTCCGGAAACTCCCCCAACATCGACTCCGGCAGCCGACGATAATAAAATTCCCGAGACCGAACCAACGATTGAAGCGAGAATATTCATATCCGAAGACGGCAGGTGTTTTATCTACATCCCCAGAGGTTTACGTGTCATGACCGATTCCGGCCAAGAACTACTGGATATCGTCATTGATTCCCCTGACGATATCCCGTCAATCCCCGAATCATTTTCCATGGTCAGTCCGGTATACCGCTTCTATTGTAAAACCCCTGACGGGATAACCGACGGTACGCAGTTAACCCATGACGTTCAGCTTACTATTTATTTCGACCCGGATAAAATACCGGAGAATGCTGTAGTTTCCATCTTCAGATATCATCCTGGCTCCGGCTGGACCAAACTGGACTGTCAGGGAGACCCCTCCCGCGGCTGGCTGAGCGCCCGGATTGATTATCTGGACACGGTGGCGGTACTGGCCGTATCCGAAGAGAGCATGGATGTTATTACAGGACCGGCAGCTCCATACATGCCGGATACGGAAGCGACATCTTTTACCAGTGCCGCGCTCAGACAGGTCAGCCTCGGTGTTGCCGTATCCGGAACGATAGCCATGACCGTACTGGCGGGCATTCAGCGGCGGCGGCGTAATGCTATGAAACGCAATATAGCCGGCGAACCTGTTGATACGTAGCCTAGTAGTAATAGACCCTGACTTCGTGCAGGGTTGGCGTATTGGCCGTATCCGATGTTGTCAGAGTTACCCGCCACTGTATATACCTGCCCGAGGGAAGCCCCGAAATCACCGGGGAAGTACCGCCGACGGCATTCCATGAGGGAGTATCCGCATCCTTGGCAAACAGGGTATCACTGGCTCTCACCTCGAAGGTAATATCCGTATTGCTCTGCAAGGTTTCGTCCCAGAACAGGCCGTCCCAGGCAGTCCCCGCTGTTCCGGTATCCAGCACCTGTGAGGCCATGGTACCCGAGGTGTAGTAGGATGGTGGCTCTCGTATTTGCAGGTCATCTACATAGAAGTAGTCGCCAGTGTCTGCCATTTCTGCATCAAAGGCTACATAAAACTGGCTGGACATATTGTATCCGGAGAGGTCGATATCGTAGAAACGGTAGGTGTTGTCGGCATCCGCTTCCACCCAGGTCTGCACGACGTCCCACCCGGTGCCGTCATGTACGGAACACACGGCGTATTCGTCCGTCTCAAATGAGTCTGCCTTTGCCCAGAACTGAAGGTGTATATTAGAGAATCCTGAGAGATCCGCCGCCCGGTCAACGTAACCGGTCGCTGCTCTCAATCTCAGGTGATAGGTACCGCCGTGGGGCGTCCCGGAGGTTGTTACAACGGATTCTCCCTGATTCCACCAGTCCCAGAGCCAGCCCGAGCCGCCGTCCCAGCCGCCGCTTTCAAAGTCGTCATCGGCTATCTGTGCCTGAACCCAACTGGCTACAAACTGTACATCATCAATATAGAAGCCAGCGCCGGCACCGGATAACTCGGCGTAGAAAGTAACGTAAAACTCACTGGACATGTCCATCCCGGAAACATCAAGGTCAAAGTAATGGTAGGTATCATCATCATCACCGTCTACCCAGCTCTGTACAGTATTCCAGGTGGTGCCATCATAAATCGTGCAATTCACATAATCAGATGCCCCGAATAAAACAGCCTTGGCCCAGAACTGGACGCGCGCATCGGTCTTCCCGGTCATGTTTGTAGGGCGGGAGATATAGTAATAATCACCGTTCGAGGGCATACTTATGTGATAGCTGCCGCCATGGGGTGATCCGTTTGTGGAAATACTCGGGCTATTCTCGGTCCACCAGTCCCAGAGCCAGCCGGAGCCGCCGGACCATCCACCACTCTCGAAATCATCATCGGCGATGGTAGTATACGAAGATGAACTTTCCAGCGCCAGTTTGACGTTGCCACTGCTGGAGGTAATATCGACCTGGTTTGTTACTCCGGCTTCAAAGTCCGCCTCGTCGGTCTGCGTCGACAGGTTGGCACTCCAGGCTTCGAAGCTGTTATTAGCGGCTGTCTCCACATCGGTACAGTAGGCCGTAGTCATCGCCACGAAATTAGCGGCAGCCAGACCCGTTGCCATTATTACAGCCAGCAATGTCAGGATTATTCGCTTGCTGGCAGCTCTTTTCACAGCACTAAAAAACATCAGCCTGTCACCTGTTCCAGAGAGAAAGTAATGTCAAACTGGCAGTCATCGCCCTGCGTCCGGTTATCGTTTACATCAACCGGGAAGTCATACTCCACCATAAAATCAAGGTCGCTGCCACCCGTCATGGCCGGCATTCCGTCAGTAGCGTCCCATGCCACGCTGTCGTAATTGTTGATATCGTCATAAGCTTCCGGCGGTACGGAGCTGCCGGACGTCCAGCTAACCACGGTACCGTCCGACTTCAGATACATGTCGCCGCTGTCCCAGCCGCCCGACCGGTTCATGTCCAGCCAGATAGCCATATCAACAAATTCACCGAGTTCACCGGAGGAGGGAGTCAGCAGCGCCAGGTCGTCGATATACAAGTAATCGTCGGTGTCTCCCATTTCCGTGTCAAAACCGACGTAAAACTGGCTGGACATGGTATATCCGGAGAGGTCGATATCGTAGAAACGGTAGGTATTGTCGGCATCCGCTTCGACCCATGTCTGCACGACATCCCACCCGGTGCCGTCATGTACGGAACACACGGCGTATTCGCCCGTCTCAAATGAGTCCGCCTTGGCCCAGAACTGAAGATGTACGTTGGACTGTCCCGACAGGTCCGCCGCCCGTTCGGCATAGTTATTGAAGGACACCAATCTGAGGTGATAGCTGCCGCCGTGAGGTGTTCCGTCCGTCGTAGCAGCGGCACCACCCTCGAGATACCACGCCCACAGCCAGCCGGAGCCACCCGACCCGCCGCCGCTTTCGAAGTCGTCATCGGCAATACCAGCACCGGCTACATCTCCGGCTGCCTCCTCGGGCTCGGTTGTAGAGTTCTCATTATTGGTTACTGCGCCAATGGTAACCTTGAGTGTGCCGTTGACGCTGCCTATATTAGAAACAGTCCAGTCGGCGGCATTACCGCCATCGCCGGGCTGTAACTGTGTGCCGAGGTCTATCGACTCGGTGCAGGGGTCGTTAGCGCCAACCCGTAAGTCCAGAGTCCCGGACGTAAGGGTATTGTTCTGACTTGTCTCGTCGTCACTGAAATAAGCCCACGTTCCGCTTCCCACCGCTGCCACAATCAGCAGGGCGGCCACACTTAAGATGATTACCTTTTTCATATCTACCCCGGTTTCCGGTTATAGCACTTCTTACGGGGAGCCACTTTTAAACAACAGGAAGCGGCCGAAGAATACCTTCATTCTCGACTCACTCTATTTCGACTACCAGTTCGACTTAATAATAGCAAGCGGGATAATAGTGTAAATCGAAGCTACACCCGAATTCTCATGAGGGTAAACCCCTGTAGTTACAGAATCCCGGATATCACCTCGTCCGGTTCCAGGGCATTCATCCCTGTGATGTTTTTTACAGGCGTAATGCCACGATTTTATGCTTGACACGATTTGAAAATTTTTACTATCATCAACAAAATACGAAGTCGCGGTTTCCCGGCACTAAAGGAGGGTAATGATATGGGCAGGTATCGGCTTTTTGCTTTCAGCGACTGTAAAGACCCGGCCCGTGAAGAAGAGTTTAACGACTGGTATGACAATATGCACATACCGGATATGCTCGAGGTCCCCGGCATGATTAGCGCCACGCGCTGGGTAAGCGCCGAATCGAAGAAAGGCCAGCAGCGCAAGTACCTGGCTATGTACGAGCTGGAGACCGATGATATCGGGAAATTCGATTTATCGGTCAGGGAAAGGGGCATGAGGACGGTGAAAGAGGGCCGGTTCAGCGACCTCCCCGTGTTCGACCCCCCGGAAATCCCGCGCGTATACAAGCAGATAATGCCGGTGAAAAGAGCCAAATCCTAATGTGTTATTCATCGATCAAGGCTATGAGAGCGATGAGCGAGTCCTCAAGCTGTCGAAAAAGATGGATCGTGAGTGGTAGATTCTATAAATTATTATAGATTCTTATTGCATCCGGCTGATAGTCGATAGCCCCCCGCCTCCTCGTGTGTTATCTATTCCCGCCCAGGCCGCCCTCGCACTATCTGCGGCTTATCCCGTAGTCTTCGACCACCTCCCCACCAAAAAAAGGGAGTGCCAAGCGAGAGGGGGGCTTCACCCCCTCTCTCAAAAGCTCTTCTCCAAGGAAAACAGGGCGTCTAAGAGGGGTTTCACCCCTCTTTCTCTTATTTCCCCCTCTCAAACATAGCAAAAATCGAGTGCTAATAATGAGTCTGTTTGAGAGGGGGATACAGGGGGTGAGTATATGAAAATAAACGCTACCCGTTTTCAGGTAGCCTGGGATTACTCCTGCCTTATCTCAAGCCCCTCCCGGCACTCCGGGCGGTCCGGTCCCGGCTTCCAGCTGGAACAGCAGGAGGGCTTAACCTCATGTATCACGCAGGTTGCCAGGCCCTTTTCGTACCTGAGGAAAGCGCAGCCGCCGTTGACGTGTTTTATCAGGCGGTATTCGGAATAATCCCAATGCGAATCGTCGTAGAGTCTATCCCAGTCGTCCATCGTTATCCCCAGATAGGCAACGATACGCAGGATGTCGGCCGGGTTAACGAACGCCTGGTGTTTGGTGCAGCAGACGCCGCAACGCCGACATACCATCGCTGCCGACTGGCTGTCCGCTGCATCTGTTTTTTCCTGTCGTGGTTTACTTTTGCTCATATTAGAACCGTTTTTTTAGTCTTTCGGCAGCGACCTCCGGCGGTACGATACAGATGTTTTCGTCCTGTAAGGTCTGGTAATAAAACTGGTCACTGGTCTCGACGGGCGAATAGAGGAGCAGCCCTCTCGGCGTTATCCGGGCGTGCGCCCAGAACTGTCCCTTATCGAAGCCCGAATACGTGCTCATATTAAAGCTTACCAGGTTAAGCTCGTTTAAATAGCTGAACACTTTAAGCATCCCTGCCGCGAAGTCGCTGAGGTCTTCCTCGGTCAATTCTGCTACCGAAGCTTTGCCCGGAAAGACGGCAACGGCATCGGAGAGTCGTCCCCGCGGCGCGAAGGCGGTGAGCCACTCCGTATTACCGACTTTCCCCACGTACCTTTCCCCCGTCCGCTTTTCCTGCTCCAGTAGGTCGCTCCAGTAGTTAGTCCTCTTTTCTTTATAATATTTCCCGGATGCTTCCAGTATTTGTTGCTGATAGTCCGTCGGGTAGTAGCCGGCGTTGCACTGCAGATGCGGGTGTACCAGGCTGCCCCCGGAAGGCGGCATATAGTTCCAAGCGATGAAGCTGTATTTCGCAGCGGCATCGGCCTTCTGGACGCTTTTGATGTATTCCTGGGCCGCCAGCAGGGCGTTGAGCACGGTCTCCAGGTCGAATTTATCCAGGGTGATATAATGCTCATTGGAGACGACCACGACAACACCATACACGTCATATGGGTCGAGGTTAGGGAAAGCCAGGGCTTTACCCCGCCGTATCACGCCTTCGGGGACAAGGTCAGGGGCGAAGTGTGGCGTGATGCGTTCCACGAGGGGCGGGCAGAAGGGGCAGGTCAACTCCCGCGACCTTTTTTCGAGTGCCGCCAGGTCCGGCCGGATAATACGTTCCAGGGAGTAGTGGACGATACGGCACGTCCTACCGGTCAGCGGATCGAAGCGGAATTCCACGGGCACATCGGTTTCGGCAAACTCACCGGATGCATCGCGTTTGAGCATCCGCGATGGCATTATCTCCCGCCGGAACTCGATAGGGTTAAATCTTGCTGGTTTCATACTGCTTATTTTACTATATTGCTTATCTGCTTGAATTTATCCCCCCTAGCTACTTTGAGCAACTCGAACAGCGCTGTTTCCATAGTGGTGGGGCTGACACCCGCCGCCCCCATCTTGAAAAGAGAGACCAGCTTATTTTCCGGCTCCCGCGAAGATACGCAATCGCCCACCACCTGGACCTCGTAGCCGGACCGGAAAAGCGCCATGGCGGTCTGGTAAACGCAGATATGCGCTTCAATGCCGGCGACGATTACCTGATTCCTCTTTAAAGACCCGAGCGCCTTACAAAATACTTCCTCGTCGCAGCAGTTAAAGCTGATCTTGGCCACGGGCTGAACATCCGGCAGCAGTTCTTTTATTTCCGGCAGTGTCGGGCCCAGGCCTTTGGGGTACTGCTCGGTCAGGACTACCGGTATCTCCAATACCTGAGCCCCCCTGATGAGCTTTATTACGTTGCGCAGCAGTTTCTCTTTCTCGTGCATGACAGGGAACAGTCGTTCCTGCATATCGATAATTAATAACGTGGTATTGTTGGTGGTCAGTAACGCCGGTGCGTTCATAGGCATATTCCTCTATTATTATTCAACTCTATTCAGTATAAATTCCCACTCTTTATGTGTCAAAGCGAAAGGCTATCACCTCACCCCCTTTGTCCCCCTCTCCTGTCAGGCGTTCCGCAGGAGAGGGGGAATTTTAATGGAGAGGGGCTGTCGCCCCTCTTAAACACCCCGTTTTTTCACCCCTTTTTCCCCTAACTAATTACTAAGAACTATAAACTGTTAACTCTCCCCCCTTCCTTATGCTATACTGGATATGTCGTTTTTTTACGTTGGTACAGCTATGAACTACGAGACGGTCATCGGGCTGGAGGTCCACTCCCAGCTATTAACGAAAAGCAAGATGTACTGCGGCTGCTCTGCGGATTACGCCAGTGCGCCGCCCAATACCCATGTCTGCCCGGTCTGCCTGGGTATGCCCGGCGTCCTGCCGGTGATTAACAGGCAGGCGATAGAGCTTACCATAATGACCGCTCTGGCTTTAAACTGCCCCGTGTCCGATTTTACACAATTCGACCGTAAAAACTATCCTTATCCCGACCTCATGAAAGGCTACCAGATTTCCCAGAGTTCGGCTCCCATCAGCAAGAAGGGCTGTCTGACTATCGAAGTCGATGGACAGAAGAGGGAGATAGGCATTAACCACATCCACCTGGAGGAGGATGTCGCCAAGTTGCTGCACCGCTCTTCCCCGGGTGGCGAGGACTACAGCCTCGTGGACGTCAACCGCTCCGGCGTCCCCCTCATGGAAATTGTCAGCGAGCCGGACCTGCGTTCGCCGGAGGAAGCCCGTCAGTACCTCATCAAGCTGCGCAGCATTCTGCAGTACCTGGGCGTCTCCACCGGCAACATGGAGGAGGGCAGCTTCCGCTGCGACGCTAATATCAGCATTCGCCCGGCGGGCAGTAAAGAGTTGGGCGCCAAGGTGGAAGTGAAGAACCTGAACAGCTTTAAGGCGGTCTATATGGCCATGGAATACGAAGCGAAGCGCCAGCGTAAAGCCGCCGCCGGGGGAAAGAAACTCGTCCAGGAGACGCGGGGCTGGCTGGAAGACAAGGGCAGGACCGTATCCCAGCGCAGTAAGGAATACGCCCACGATTACCGTTACTTTCCCGAGCCGGACCTGCCGCCGCTGGCTATCGGGCGGGACTGGGTGGAAGCGGTAAGGAAAAAACTCCCCGAGCTACCCGAGGCCCGGCGCGATAGATTTATGAAGGAGTATGGGCTTTCTCAGTATGATGCTGATTTGCTAACTGACTCAAGAGTACTTGCTGATTACTTTGAAGACTGTCTTAATACTGCAGGTTTTAAGAAATTGCCAACAGGAAAAGGAGCTAAGGAGGTAACCAACTGGCTTCTGGGTAGTGCAAGCAGCATAATCAATGCCAGTCATATTGATTTTGAACAATTCAGAAAAAAAATAGGTCCAGAGCGTTTTACCCAGTTACTGGTCATGATTTCCAGTGCTGTAGTGAATCAGGTGGTTGCTAAATCCGTTCTGGAAGAAATGTTCAAAACCGGCAAGGCGGCAGAAGAAATTATTAGAGAACGCGGCCTCAGCCAGATTAGCGATACCTCGGAGCTTGAGAAAATAGTCGCCGAGGTGATAAACTCTAATGTACAGCCCGTTGCCGATTACCGCGCCGGGAAAGAAAAAGCGTTCAAGTTCCTGGTCGGCCAGGTCATGAGGGCAACCAGGGGACGAGCTAATCCGCAGCTGGTAAATGAGGTACTGAAGCAGAAGCTGGCGGAAGCCTGAAATCCGATAACCGGAGATAATAGATGGAAACTTATTTATATATAGCTCAAATCGTCGTCGCCGTAGCCCTGATAATCATCGCCATGCTCCAGGTGAAGGGCGGCGGCCTCGGCGGCATATTCGGCCAGGCGGATACGGTATATCGCACCAAGCGCGGCGTGGAAAAAACCCTCTTCCAGCTTACCATCGCCCTGGTG
>CAYVPT010000012.1:0-19260 GCA_964453865.1 uncultured Dehalococcoidaceae bacterium | reverse complement strand
TCTCAAACAGGTTTATCTACAATACACTTTTTATACATTGCTTGAGAGGGGGAAGAAATTTGAGAGGGGGCTGGCGCCCACTCTCGCTACGCACACCCCTTTGGGGGAGGGGCGAAAGACTACGGGATAAGCCGGGAATGGTGCGAGGGTGGTCTGGGTGGGAAAAGATAACACACGAGGGGCGGAGGGCAAAAGCGGTAGGTTATCACCTGCCAACAGAACCATCGGAAACAACATTTGAAAATGATATTAAGGTGTGTCAACATTTAGATAAAGAAAATATCTGGAGAAAAATATGGAGAAGAGGCGACTCGGTAAGATCGGGCATATGAGCAGTATCATAATTTTTGGAGGTTTCGGCCTCTTCCGGAGTAATCAGCAGGAAGCCGATGCCGCCCTGGAAACGGCTCTTAAGGAAGGTATCAACCACATCGATGTCTCGCCCATGTACGGGCAGGCGGAGGAACGCATCGGCTCGTGGCTGGGCAGAAACGGCAAGCAGTTCTTCATCGGCTGCAAGACCGCCGAGAGAACGAAAGAAGGCGCGCGGGAAAGTATCAAGAGGTCGTTGGAAACCCTGAAAATCGACTGTTTTGACCTGTTTCAATTTCACGGCGTCGACACCGCCGAAGCCCTGAACACCATCCTCGGCCCCGACGGCGCGCTGGAAGCCGTCCTCGAAGCCAGAGACGAGGGGCTGTTAAATTACATCGGTATTACCGGGCATAATCCGCCCATGCAGAACGAGGCGCTTGGTCGCTTCGACTTCGATACCGTCATGTTCCCGCTGAACCGGGTACACGCCGCCCATGTTACCGACTGGAATGACTTCGCGCCCCTGTTGCAGACAGCCCGCCAGAAGGACGTGGGTGTATTAGCCATCAAGTCGGTCGCCAAACAGGCCTGGGAAGACCCTTCCAGGGACTCACGCCCCTATCAAACGTGGTACCAGCCCTTCGATGAAGCTGCGGAGATAGAAAAAAGCTTGTGGTATACCCTCAGCCAGGATCTCACTGCTGCCGTCCTGCCCGGTGATTTAAAACTCTGGTCAATGATTATCGATGCCGCCAAGCGGTTCAAACCCCTGGATACCGGGAAACAGCAGGAGTTTGTCTCGCAGGCAGCCCGCTACCAGCCTTTAAAGGGTCCGAGTATGGGTTGACCTGCCGTGTCGGCGGTCTATGGTTTCTTTTCCGGAGGCAGCATCTTCTTCGGCGGCAGTCCCTGCTTGGTCTGGAGGGGCTTGCAGATAATCTCGGTAATGTGGAGATCGCCCAGATGTGTGGAAGGGGCGGCTATTGCCACCACGGCCGTATCCGAACCGCGCCCGGAACCAGTCACGACAATGACCTCTTCTCCGGAATCGACATGTCCGCCGTCCACCGCCATGAGAACGATTTCCACACACACTTTCATCCCCTGACAAAAGGTACGGAGCAGATTGGCCATGATGGTGGGTGTGTTCATTCCGTAAAAATTCTCGGTGTGGAAGAGCATGGTACCGAAGTGGACTACATGTCCTTTTTCGGCGAGTTCCGTGACCAGTTCCGCCGGGAACCGCTGCCCGAACATGAATCCGTACTGGTGCGGTATCACCACTATTTTATCAATATTGCTTTTCTCCCAGAGTCCCGCGGCTAACCTGGCTGTATTACCCGTCGTCGAAGCCAGAACGACTTTTTTAATACCGCGTGCTTTAGCCCGCTCTTCTGCCAGACGCAATGTTGTCTCCGTATTCACAGGGCCCGGTTCCTCGTAATAAACAATTTTTTCTTCCAAAATTTCACTCCTTACATAGAAAATGCTATATCATCTACATTCTACCACTTAGGGTTACGGATTATTTAATTTTATTTGCATCTGTTTGTTTTTTCAATACTCACCCCCTTTACCTCACCACACCTCCCAACCACTTCTCGTGTGTTATCTTTTTCCACCCTGCCACCCTCGCACCCTCCGCGGCTTAACCCGGCGGTTTTTATCCCTCTCCCTTGATGGCAGAGGGCACGGTGAGGGTGACGTTCAGATTACCTGTATGAAAAAGGGGGATTTTATATCTCCAAAGGGGAGTAGCCAGCCAAGAGGGGCGCTAGCCCCTCTTATTAGAATTCCCCCTTTCAAACAAAATATGAATCGGGTACTGAGTATAGAACTGTTTGAGAGGGGTTCACCCTGAAGGATTCTCCCTGAAGGGGATAAAGGGGGTGAGTAAAAAACCGGATACAAATAGTACCAGATTAACATAGGAGTGGCAGTAAACGCTGAATTAAGCTATATTATAACTGATGAATAAAACTAAAAGAAACGCCTGGCACAAACACCTTAAAGCGGCGAAAAAAGCCAAGGAAAAGAAACGGGATCAAGCTAAAACTGCGAAATAATAGCATATTTCGTGACATTAATTATGGGCGAAACAGGCAACGCTATGAGGTTGCTGGCGACATTATTCTATTTGCCGGCGTACATCCACCCGAATCTGTTCATGGCCTGATGAGATATATAGCCTTTACCACGTCATTTCCTGAAAGGGGAATAACCAAGGAGGAATACCGTGTTCTGCCCAAACTGTGGAAAGGAAACCATTGAAGGTGCACGGTTCTGCTCCAACTGCGGCGCCGGTCTTTCCCGAGCATCCGACGGACAGACGGTTGCTCCGACAGCAGTCCGGCCCGACCTAAAGTCGGCGACGGACCGGCAGTACGCCGGTTTCTGGCGCAGGCTCGCCGCTTACATTATCGACCATATCCTGCTTGGTTTAGTCGGCTGGTTTCTTATTGTCGCCGGAATGTCCGGCTTCGGCGGAATCTCAGCCATCAGCATATTCGCCTTCATACCCATGATATTTTCGTGGTATCTCGTACGCTGGCTGTACTTCAGCCTGATGGAAAATTCGGTGACACAGGCAACGCTGGGAAAGATGGCGCTGGGTATCATCGTCACCGATAATAGCTATAACCGAATCTCCTTCGGCCGGGCAACCGGGAGGTTTTTCGCCAAACTGATATCACAATATACTATCTACATTGGGTATATCATCATCGCGTTCACAAAAAAGAAACAGGGACTCCATGATATGATCGCCAGCACCCTCGTTATTATAAAATAACGGCAATCGTCCGACCAGTACCACGTTTAACTTGTTTTACCATCGGCGTCTGAAGTATGCTACCAGTATATGAGCCGTCCACGCGGGTATTGCCGGAAAGGATAAACGCGCGGCATGTCAGAATTACCGGACCTAATTCAAGCACTACTCGATCCTAAAGCCTATCCCGAGCCACCTCGGAATATAGAACTGGTGCAAACCCAGATTTCCTACGTTTTCCTGGCCGATGACCTCGTCTACAAGATGAAGAAGCCGGTGGACTTCGGCTTCCTGGACTTTACCACGCTTGAAAAGCGTCTCCATTTCTGCCGGAAAGAGGTCGAACTAAACCGGCGGCTCTGCCTGGATGTCTACCTTGGGGTCGTGCCGGTAACCGGCAATAAAGGCCAATATACCGTTGAAGGTAAAGGCAAAGCGGCAGAGTACGCCGTGAAAATGCACCGCCTGCCGCGCGAGGCGATGATGGACGTGCTCCTGACAGAGAACAAAGTCACTCCGGAGATGCTTGAAAGAGTGGCCGGGATACTCGTTGATTTTCACCGGAACGCAGCCACCGGCGGCGAAATAAACGATATCGGCGGCATCAACGCCGTTATTAAAAACACCGACGAGAACTTCGAGCAGACGGAGAAATACGCCGGGACGATTATCCCCCGGGAAACATTTATACGTATCAAGGACTACACAGAAAAGTTTATAAAAGAGAATGTTTCGCTGTTCCACCAGCGAGTGGCGGAGAGCAGGATAAGGGACTGCCACGGAGACCTGCACGCCGCCCATATCTGCTTCTGCGATAATATCTGCATTTACGACTGCATCGAGTTCATCGACAGGCTACGCTATACCGATGTAGCCGCGGAAATCGCCTTCCTGGCCATGGACCTGGACCGCTACGGTCGGCGTGATTTGTCGGATACCTTCGTGAAGTCCTACGTGAAAAAAAGCGGTGATACAGAACTGATGAAGCTGCTCGATTTCTACAAGTGCTACCGCGCCTACGTGCGTTTCAAGGTGGGCTGCTCCCAGTACGACGACCCCTACATTCCGGCTGACGAAAAGGAGAAAATCCTGACCAATACAAAAGGCTACTTCAAGCTGGCGGAATCGTATATTGAGTGATTGCAATAAAATCATTTCAAATCAGACCGTTACATAAAGACGACAAGAATTGGGTAGTCAGCCTGCTTAAAGAGTGGTGGGCCGGGCCGAAGATAGTGACGCGCGGCAAGGTACATCAAGCCGATAAACTGCCGGGGTTCGTCACCGTACACGAGGGGAAGCCCGCCGGACTGATAACATACGATATCGCCGGAGACCAGTGTGAAATCGTCACCATGAACAGCCTGGTGGAGGGCAAAGGCATCGGGTTGGCGCTGATAGACGCGGTCAAGGACACCGTAGCTAAAGCCGGATGCCGTCGACTCTGGTTGATAACCACCAACGATAACACTAAAGCCCTGCGGTTTTACCAGAAGTACGGTTTTTCGCTGGTGGCCGTGCACTGGAACGCCGTCGAGAAATCACGCGAGTTAAAACCGGAGATTCCGCTGACCGGGAACGACGGTATTCCCATCCGGGATGAGATAGAGCTGGAGATGATGCTGTAAGAAGATAAAACGTCTGTATGTTTAGAGGAGTAGTATCGTGCTAACAGGATTACATTTTCTACTGACCTATATGTGCAATTCTGAATGTGACCACTGCTTTGTATACAGCAGTCCGCGTGCTAAAGGTACTTTTACCTTAAGCCAGATACGTAAGCTTCTTGATGAAGCAACCAGAATCGGCACGATTGAGTGGATATACTTTGAAGGAGGCGAGCCTTTTCTCTTCTATCCAATAATGCTTGAGGGAATTAAAACGGCTCGAAATATGGGATTCCAGGTAGGCGTGGTAACCAATTCCTACTTCGCCACCGATACGGATGATATCGAGGTCTGGCTGAAACCCCTCTATGAGATGGGCGTTGCCGACCTCAGCATAAGCAACGACCCATATCATTATGAGGATGAAAAGGAAAATCCGTCCATACATGCCCGGGAAGTAGCGTCCAGTTTAAATATGCCTACCCGAGAAATCCATATCGAAAGCCCTTCGGTCACCACAGGCGTAGATGAAGAGCAGCCCAAGGGAAAACCGATTATCGGCGGTGATACCATGTTCCGGGGGAGGGCCGTGGAGAAACTGACTGCCGGCCTTCCACGAAGATGGTGGGAAGAATTCACCGAATGCCCGTATGAAGACCTTGAATCGCCAAAAAGAGTCCACCTCGACCCTTATGGAAATGTTCATCTGTGTCAGGGGCTAAACATGGGTAACGCCTGGGAAACACCGCTATCGAAGATGGTTAAAAACTATGATGCTGGTTCGCACCCTATCTGCGGCCCTTTGGCTAAAGGAGGGCCGGCCCTGTTGGCAAAAGAGTACAAGGTAAAACATGAGGATAAGTACGTTGACGCCTGTCATTTCTGCTATCTTGTTCGCCTGGCGTTACTGGACAGGTTCCCGCAATACCTTTCACCTAGGCAGGTTTATGGATTAGAATAATAACCATATTATATTACATCAGGGCACGATTTTAAAAGGGGTCAATAATATGAGAGAACCTTTTACGGAATATATCAAGAGTGAGTTACCGTCCGGCTTTCTGCTCATCGCCTGCGGCCTGCCGGGTACCTGGAAGACCGAGACCACCGAGGAAGTGCATAAAATCAAAGGCGGGAAACTACTGCGGAGCGACCTCATCCGGCTGGAGGTGCTGAAAAACGAGGACATCTTCGATACGAAAGTGGCCGGCGACATGAAGAAGCGGACGCAGGTCTATGACGTGATGTTCGAGCAGGCTGACGAAGCCGCGAAAAGCCACGACAACGTCATCCTTGACGCCACGTTCGTCACGCAAGAGCTAAGGCAGCGGGCGGCTGCCATCGCCGCCAGGCATAACAAGGCCTTCGTTATCCTTCAGACGGACTGCCCCCAGGAGGTCTCCATACAGCGGATACTGGCGCGCGACAAAGAGAACTACGTTTCCAATGCCCTGACCGAGGAAGCCTATCTCAATAACAAGAAAAAGTTCGAAGCCGTCGACATTGACAGCCTGAAACAGGCCAATCCCGGCCTGAAAGTTATTCACCTGATTGTCGATACCGCCCAAGACCCGCCGGAGGACTGGTACATTACCGGAGAGACGAAAAGGTGAAGGGAGAGTTTGAGGGAGATGGATTCCCACTTGTGTGGGAATGTGACGGGAGGATGAGATTGCCACGTCGCTATACTCCTCGCAATGACATCCGGGGCGTGGTGGGGTTAAGGATAACGGGCTAAGCCGTAGATGACGCGAGGGCGGCCCGGGTGGGAATATATAACACCGAGGGGCGGGGGACAGAGAAAACTGAAAATACAATGAAAATAGACTTACATATCCACACCAGCACGGGGTCGGACGGCACCCTGACCATTGCGGAGGTCTTTAACGAAGCCAAAAAGAGGCATATAGACTTCCTCTCCATCACCGACCACGACGCTATCGAACATCAGGGACAGGCCATCACACTGGCCAAATCCCACGGTATTCGATATATCACCGGTGTAGAGCTAAACGTAACCTTCCCGTATCAAGGCAAGTCCGTCTCTCTTGATTTCCTGAGTTACGGATACGACCATAATAACCCGGCTTTCAGGGCAAAGCTCCGCCTGATAAAAGCGCACCGCGAACAACGAGCGCTGCAAATCATGGCAAACCTCAATGCTGAGTTTAAAAATGAGGGCCGCCCCCTGTTTAACGATAATGACCTGAGGAAAATGCAGGAAGGCGTCGACGGCATACTGGGTCGACCCCACATTGCCGACTACCTCATCAAGAAGGGTATCGTCGGCAGCCGCCAGGAAGCCTTCGACAGATACCTGGTTAAGTGCGATGTGCCCAAGTACCCACTGTCTTTAGAGGAAGCAGCAACACTGGTGAAGGACGCGGGGGGCGTTATCGTCCTGGCCCATCCCAACGACCCCAACGGTACATCGCTTGTTAGCCTGACGAAAGATTTAGCCGGGCAAACACAAATCATCCGGGAAAACATGCTGGAATACATCGACGGCGTGGAGTGCTGGCACTCCCGGCATGACGCGGCCACGACCAAACATTATGTAGAGTTCTGCCGGAGGCATGACCTGCTCATGACCGGCGGCAGCGACTGTCATCAAAAGCCCATTCTGCTGGGCACGGTGGCTGTGCCCGATTTCGTGGCGGGGCAGTTTAAATAGCCTCTGTTAACCACCTGCCTTCCCGTGCTATGATAAAATCCATGAAATTAAGAATAGGTCTGATTCAGATGCGCTCCGAAAAAGGAGCGATACCAGAAAATCTCCAAGCCATATCAGGCTTTATTAACGAAGTCGATAAAAAGCGGGTAGAAATCATCGGGCTGCCGGAAGCATGTATTACCGGCTACCACGACCCTACCAGATACCCGCAGGCCGTCATCAGCACGGACGGACCGGAAGTCGATGCCCTGCTGAGTATGACCAAAGGGCGTATGCCCACCGTTCTGGCTGGCTTTATCGAAAAGAACCCGACGGGCAAACCTTTTATTACCCATATCGTCGTCCAGGACGGCAAAGTCACCGGGCGTTACCGGAAAAGGAGACTCGGCGGTCCCCCGGATACCATCTGGTTTTCCCGCGGCAGAAAAACAGAAGCCTTTAATAATAATGACCTGAAATACGGAATAACTATCTGCGGAGATATAGTCGGGGAAAATATCTTTGCGGAATACGCCTGGCAGGGGGCGCAAATCGTCTTTGAACTGGCGGCGCCGGGACTCTACGGCGAGCAGTCCACGCGTAACTGGCAGTCGGGATACGAGTGGTGGGAAGGCGTATGCCGGAAACGCCTGGGAAAATACGCCAAAAATTACGGTATCTGGATTGTGGTTGCCACGCAGGCCGGACGCACGATAGATGAGGACTTTCCCGGCGGCGGTTATGTATTCGCCCCGGATGGCACGCGGGTCTTTACGACTAAAGACTGGAACCCCTGCGAAGTTTACCTGGAAGTCGATCTGAAAAGCGGAGTGGTTAAAGAGATATAAAAGCCCTTAGATATTCTCGCCCTGGTAAACGCCGTTATAGCCTTCCGATTCGTCTGTCAGTGTCATAAAGATGAGTTGCGCGACGCGGGCGTTTTTCTGCACGCGGAAACCCTGATAATTATAGACCACCAGGAGAGACTGGGAGCGCCCCTCGTAGCCGGCGTCCCAGACGGCCGTGCCCACGGTGACGCCGCAACGGAGCAGGCTGGAGCGGGGACGGCCCAGCGCCATGATGTCCTTCGGCAGGTGAACAATCTCGTTATAGGTGATGATATAGGTACCGGCGATAAGGTCGATGTAATCATACGCATCGAAAGCCAGGGGCGAAAGAGCGGGAATCACCCTCTGGCTGTTATCAACGGCTATCTGACCGGCGGATTCCATCACGGCAACATCGCGCAGGGTAAGGTCAAAGCCGTTGGCCTGCACCTGAGCGTCGAGGTCAATCCAGCCTTCGATGAGCGGCGGGTCCCGCTTTATGAGAAGCCTTATATCTTTTCCCGAAAGTACAGCCATATTAACCCCCTATTTTGTCAACCGTCGCCGCATGGTCACCAGGGTTATCGAGAAGAACACGAGGATATAGGCCAGTATGACTCCCAGCGACAACCAGAGATTTTCCGGCATCTCTCCCTTGAAAAGGGCGCGAATTATTACCACCACCGGCCGCAGTGGCGTAAACCAGCTGACCGTTTCGAACACCTCCGGGAAAGCCGCCAGGGGGAAGAAGACGCCGCTCAGGAGAAACAGCGGATTAATGATGAGTGTGAAGAAATAGTTAAAGCTGTAAATGGAGGGGACAATGGAGGTGTAGAAAAGGGAAATAGACGCGAAGAGGATACCCTCGACGAAAGCCAGGGGTAGTATCAGCACCGCCCATGGCGATACGACCAATCCGAAAACGGCAGAAATCGCCAGAACGATACCGCCGGTCATGAAGGCGCGGGTGGCCCCCCAGAAAATTTCGCCGGCGGTGATGTCCTCCACGTTCAGCGGCGTGACCAGGATAGCGTCATAAGTATACTGGTGCTCCATGCGGAGGAAAGCCGCCCAAGTGCACTCGTTGCTGGCGCTGAACATGGCGTAGCCGGCAATCATCCCCGGCGCGATGAAGTTGATATACTGCTCACCGTCAATCAGTCCAATGAAAGCCCCCATACCGAAGCCGAAGGCCAGCAGGAGTAAGACCGGTTCGACGAAAGAGATGGGCATCTCGAAGTGCCAGAGACGAAAGAATACGTCCCGGTTACGCTGCCAGACGCGAAAAAAACGCCAGGAAAACATCCTCATTCGACCAGCGACCTCCCGGTAAGTTTGAAAAAGACGTCCTCCAGGGTAGCCGGCCGCATCCGACCCGGCAGTCCCTCTATCTGGCTGTCTTCAAAATGAAAGATATACAGCACGTCCGCCGCTTCCTCGAACTCAAGATTCCGGCGATGTAACTCCTCTACCAGACCATCCTGCTCCGCCGGTTCGAACTCAATCTCCCAGATACGTTCGCCGATATATCGGGAAACGAGGTCCGGCGGGCTGCCGATAACGATTATTTTACCCTGGTGCATCACGGCAACTCTGCGACAGAGAAAAGCCGCTTCTTCCATGTTCTGGGTGCAGAGAAGCTGGGTAACGCCGCGCGATTTAAGTTCCTTAAGCTTACGCCAGACCATATGCTTCGCCTGGGGGTCGAGACCTATCGAAGGCTCATCAAGTATCAGGATACGCGGATTGTTAATCAAGCCCCGGCCTATCAGCAGGCGGCGCTTCATGCCACCGGAAAGCTCGTCGATTTTACTCGTTTTTTTATCCTCCAGATATATCGATTTAAGAATATCCAGACTTCGCCGCAACGCTTCTTCCCCGGGGATAGCGAAGTAGCGGGCGAAGGTGCGCAGGTTCTGGATAACGTTCAGGTCGTCATCGAGATTATCAACCTGGGGGACAACACCCAGTATCGCTTTGACCCTGCGGGGATTCTTCTTCAATTCCAGGCCATCCACCCAGATGTCACCATCGGTCGGCGGCGAAACGGCTGTTATCATCCTAATAAGCGTCGTCTTACCGGCGCCGTTGGGCCCGAGCAGGCCGAAGCACTCGCCTTCCTCAACGGACAGGTCAACGTCGTCAACGGCGACAAGCCGCTTGAATCTCTTGGTTAAATGGGATGTCTGGATAATAGCCATAGTTAATGGATTGATGATAGGTGATTACGAGAGATACCTGTCTATAATACCAGTTGTTATGCACGTTGACAATAGAAAATGAGTCGGTTTTCCTTAATTTTTGTTAAAGCTATACCTCACCCCCTATTAGAACTAAAATCCCCCTTAGTCTCCCTTTCGTAAAGGGAGAGTGAGAGGGATTTCTGAACGGGATAAGCTGCGAATGACACGAGGGCGGTTCGGGTGGGAAAAGATAAAAACGAGGGGCGGGGGGATTCTGGATTCTCGCTTGTGTTGAAACTACAGCGCGCGAGTACTTCAACTAGATTCTTGACCACCTTGCGAAGCATTATCTATAATAGTTACTCAGGACATTAAAATAATGACGGGGACAAGACACAAAGCCAGGACGATAGCCCTGCAGGCATTATACGAGGTAGATTCCGTAGGACGCCGTCCCGAGACGGTGGTGGAAAGGCTGCTGGGCGAATCCAATCTGTCTGCGGAAAACAGTAACCTGGTCCGCGAACTCGTCAGCGGTACCGTCCACAACCGGGATGGAATCGACGCGAATATCCGGAAATTTGCCCCGTCGTGGCCGGTGGAACAGATTGCGATAATTGACCGGAACATCCTCAGACTTGCAATCTTTGAGATTTTATTTGATAATAAAGTACCGGTAAATGTAGCTATAAGCGAAGCGGTTGAACTGGCCAAGACCTTTGGCAGCGACAACTCTTCCAGGTTTGTTAATGGAGTCCTAGGGGCGGTCAGTTCTCTGGCCGGCCGCTAGAAAGCTCTGATAAAGGGGGAAAAAGTGGCAAGTGTTTTTGATAAGATAAAAGCGATAGTCGTGGAGCAGCTCGGCGTCGAGGAAAAAGACGTCATGCCCACGGCCAGCTTTGTTGAGGATTTAGGCGCCGATTCACTGGACCTGGTGGAACTCATCATGTCCATCGAAGAAAAGTTCAGCACCGCCGACCGTAAAATAGAGATACCGGACGAGGCCGCCGAGAAAATAGTGACTATCCAGGACGCCATCGACTACCTTAAAGACCAGGGAATCGTGGAGTAATAAAGCTAACATCTTAAGCGAGAGGATTCCATTTAGAGCCATATCATTTTTATAATCAGGTAGAGCACCAGCAGCCATATCAGGACTATCGCGGCGGCGGCAATCCACTTGCCACCGCCGGTAATTTTTACAGTTTTAGCTTTTTCCCGGTATTCATCCACCACCTCACGCGGTACCATTTTCAAAGCCAGATAGATGCCCGCCGGGATAATGATTAAATCATCCAGATAACCCAGCACCGGAATAAAGTCGGGAATCAAATCAACCGGGCTTAAAGCGTAGGCGATAATCGCGATGATAAACGCCCTGGCGTACCAGGGAACGCGCGGGTCTTTAAAGGCAAGATAGAGAATGTATACTTCATTCCTGAGCTGCCGCGCTCTCTCCCGCCATTTCATAGGTATAATACCCCGGGCTTATGTCTAGATGCTTTTCGCCCAGTCCACGGCATTTTGAAAAACCTGCAAGCCGAGAAGGTCTTCCCTCGATTTTTCCCTCGTCCAGCGCGGGTGCTGCGTCCAGCGAATAAAGTCTTCCGGGTGAGGCATCAGGCCGAAGATACGTCCGGAGGTGTCGCAGATACCAGCGATATCCTTCAACGAGCCGTTGGGATTATACGGGTAGCCCGCCTGAGTTTTACCATTGGCATCTACATACTGCACAACGACATTAAGCTTTTCCAGCACCCCCGGCTCCGCCACCAGCTTACCCTCGCCGTGAGCAATGGGAATATACATACCCTGCATCCCCTTCGTAAAGACACAAGGGCTGTTTTGATTTACCTTGAGATATACCCAGCGGCACTCGAACTTGCCCGAATCGTTATTGGTCAGCGTAACCGGCTGGGCATTCCGTCCGGTTATGCCGGGCAGGATACCTGTTTTCACGAGTACCTGGAAGCCATTACAGATACCGAGGATTAAACGTCCATCGTCAACGAATCTTTTGATATCCTCGCCCAGCCTGAGCCTGATTTCGTTGGCCATAATTCTGCCGGCGGAGATGTCATCGCCGTAGGTAAAGCCTCCGGGAATGACCAGTATCTGGTAGTCCGACAGGCTTTTTTCACGCCGGAAAAGCTCGCCGACCAGCGCCGAATCGACCTCAGCACCGGTCACCTCGAAGGCGATACGCGTATCGACATCCCGGTTAGTGCCGGGAGCGCGGAGCATCAGGACTTTTACTGCAGACATATTTCAGCTACCACCTTAAAGGTTTCTGCCAGGCTTCTTTCAGTTCGGCGATATCGCCAGACAGTATTTCCCCACCCCCGCGGCCATAAACCTCCAGCTTTTTATCATTAATAACCCGGCCTATCTCCGCAAATTCCCGTCCGGACATCGCTTCTTCGAATCCTGTCTTGTTTTCCGGGGCTACCTCGACGAGGAAGCGGGTATTAGACTCGGAGAAAAGGATATAATCGTCGCGCTCTATCGCTTCACCGAGGGGTACTTTATTAAGGTCAACCGTCATGCCCAGACCACCGGCGAAGGCCATCTCCGCCGCCGCCACCCCTAATCCTCCCTCGGAGAGGTCGTGGCAGGCACTGACCAGTCCTTTTTGCATCGCCGAAGCAAGGGCGTTCATGAGTTTTTTGCCCTCCTCAGGGCGTACTTTCGGTACGCTGTTGCCGATGTTACCGTAAGAGGCGAAGTAGTGAGAGCCGCCCATCTCGTTATAAGTGGCACCGATAATATAAACCAGGTCGCCCGCCTGCTTGCAGTCCATCGAAACGGCCTTACCGGCATCATCCATGACGCCCATGGCGGAGATAAGGAGAGTGGGCGGGATACAGATGCTTTCCCGGCCCGTCTCGTACTCATTATAGAGGCTGTCCTTGCCGGAGATAAACGGCGTGCCGTAGACAACGGCGATATCGTAACAGGCCTGCAATGCCCTGACCAGCGTGCCGAGTCGGTCGGGTTTTTCAGGGTTGCCCCAGCAGGAGTTATCCAGTAAAGCTACTCTATCCAAACTACCGCCGACGGCGATAACCTGGCGCAGGGCTTCATCGATAGCGGAGGCGGCCATCCAGTAAGTATCGATATCCCCGTACTTGGGATTAATACCGTTGGAAATAATCAGACCCTTGGGGGAATCGGAGAGGGGGCGGATAATGGCAGCATCGCCGGGGCCGTCGTTAGCGGCGCCCACCAGAGGCTTAAGCACACTGGTGCCCTGCACTTCATGGTCGTACTGGCGGATAACCCACTCCTTGCTGCAAACGTTCCAGGAACCCAGTACCTTTTTCAGATCTTCCTTGAGGTCGGTGGGTTGTGAAAAGTCCGGCTCGGGGTGGCGGGGTGGCTGCCAGAAAGCCTCACGCTCCAGTTGGGGTAAGCCTTTGTGTAGAAACTCCATATCGAGATTGCAGACAGGGTTGCCTTCGTAATAAAGCTGGAGGCGGCGGGTATCGGTAAACTCGCCGATCACGGTAGCTTCAACATCTTCATTCTTAAAAATAGCTAAAATTGGCTCGATATTCTCCGGGGGAACGGCCAGCAGCATACGTTCCTGCGATTACGATACCCATATCTCGGTATAGGAAAGCCCGGCGTACTTCAGGGGGACTTTCTCCAGGTCGACGCGCACGCCGGTCTCCTCGGCCATTTCACCCACCGCCGAGGAAAGCCCGCCCCCGCCGCAATCGGTAATGCGTCGGTACAGGCCGAGATCACGCGCCTGAATAATAGCGTCCAGGGCTTTCTTTTCCACGATGGGATTGCCTATTTGCACCGAGCTCTGGGATAGCGTTTCCGACTCTTTATCAAGCTCGCCGGAGGCAAAGGTAACGCCGTGAATGCCGTCGCGTCCCGTTTTTCCCCCCACCACCACAACGAGGTCGCCCGTCTGCTGCATACCCATCTGGCTCATATTAGCGGGCATGATACCCACCGTACCGCAGTATACCAGCGGATTGCCCACGTAACGCTCATCGAAGAAGATTGAACCGTTAGAGGTGGGGATGCCCATGCGGTTGCCATAGTCCGCCACGCCGGCGCGGACACCCTTAAAGATACGTCGCGGGTGAAGGACGCCCTTGGGAAGGTCGTCATGGGACAAATCGGGGGGACCGAAGCAGAAAACATCGGTGTTCATAATCGGAAAGGAACCGAGACCCGTCCCGAGGGGGTCGCGAATAACGCCGCCGATGCCGGTAGCGGCGCCGCCGTAAGGCTCCACCGCCGAGGGGTGATTGTGCGTCTCCACCTTGAAGCAGACAGCGTAACGCCCGTCGAAATCGATAACGCCGGCGTTATCTTTAAAGACCGAGAGACACCAGGGTTTATCCAGCTCGCGGGTGACCCTCATCACGGTGCTCTTCATCAAATTATCAATGGCCTTTTTACCGAGGGTTATTTTTGCCTTAAAAGTCTTGTGGATGCAGTGCTCCGACCACGTCTGCGCCAGCGTTTCCAGCTCGACATCGGTGGGCCGGCGCCCCAGCTTTTTAAAGTAGTCCTGGATGATGCGCATCTCCTGGATGTTAAGCCAGAACCTTCCCTTGCTCAGTTCCATCAGGGCATCGTCGTTCATGGCAGCGATGTCTATCTTTTCCAGGTTGAACTTATAGGTGGCGGGGGGCAGCGCTACCGCCTCTTTACGGGCGACGATGTGCTGGACGACGCTGTTAACGAGGAGCTTATCGCAGATGGACTGCAATATTTCATCGGAAAAATCGCCCCAGAGCAGGTATTTCTTAGCTGTTCTGACGGCGGTGACGGTGTCGATGCCGAGGTCGCGGATACCCTTTTTCACACTCTCCTCGACGGGGTCCATTACGCCGGGATTATAAGCGACCTCGACCAGGCGGGCGCCCGCAGGGGCGGGGGTTTTTTTGGTGGCGTATTCTTCGACAATGGGGTCGGTTAAAAGCTCGCGGCAGATGGTTACCAGTTCTTTTTCTTCGAGGCTACCTTCCAGGAGATAGACGCTGCTGACCCGTACACGATTGACCGTCCTGATACCCAGGTCGAGGATATCTTTCCGGAGTCCTTCGGAACGGGGGTCGGCATAGCCCTCTTTTACCGAGACCTCAATGCGGTACAAAGCAGCCCCCTTTCCACGACAGTTGAAAGTTTTCGGTTAACAGTCTTTATCGTCATTGCGAGACCATTGACGGCCAAGCCGTCAAGGCGAAGCAATCTCATAGCTCGTTACATAAATCGCGCCATTCAACATTCATAGAGTCTACCAACTCTATTTTGTCTTTTCTCGACCCACCTTTTATCTGTTTTTCCCTCAGGATAGCGCTTTCAATACTATCGGCGATTTCATAAAAGACCAGTTTTCCAACATTATACCGTTTGGTGAATCCTTGAAATGTTTTATCCTTATGTTCTTGCACTCTACGTATCAGGTCGTTAGTGACTCCGGTATACAGTACTTTATTCCATTTATTTGTCATTATGTACACGTAATATTGCTGACCCATTTTTATGAGATTGCTTCGCCTTCCCTTCGGGAATGGACTCGCAATGACAATTTTACTTTTTAATTTTTCGTTATCCCTCTTCCACCCTCTTGTCTATCCGGTTGACCAGGAAGGTGAGCCAGCGACTCGGCTCCGAGGTCTGAGCGAAGTCAAAATCAGTATAAACCATATCGACTGTTTCGGCAAAGTACCGGCCGTCCTCAGCTTTCCCGTGGACTAAAGCCAGCATACTCTGAAAAGAAGGACTTTCGACAGCATACGAATATAATGACAGGACATCGAGGACCCGCAGGATACCGTATTTCACGGCCGGATACTGCAGGCTCATGAACCGCTTGCCGACTCCGAAGCCGTGCCAGTGCTCTCTTGTCCTCCAGTGCTCCAGCAGTAAATCGATGGCGCCCTTGAGCACCGGGTTCTGCCGGTACGGTTCGTACTGGCCCAGCAGCATCAGGATATTCATATTGTCCATGGGGCAGGACTCTATCTGCATCCTGCCGGACCCGTCGTCGTAGCAGTGCCAGCCGCCGTCATAGCACATAGAGTTCATGATAACGCGGATGTACCCGGCAATACGCGGGTCGTCACGGTAGCCCATCCTGGCTAAAGACGAGATGAGAATAGCGGACATGCAGAAGTAGTTGTCCTGAACGTTGGGGGGCATGGTGAAAGAGCCATCGGCCGACTGAAAACGAAAGATTTGTTCCGTCTCGTTTTCAAGTCCCAGGTCTTTTACCGATAAGCCGATATCGGCCAGGAAGAACAGGTCCCAGTAGGCTTTACCGGTCTCCGTGTAGTGGACACTGCCGGTCTTTATAGCGGGGATGCCGACATCACTGCTTTTGAGCCGGTCTACGATTTTTTGAATCGATTTATCCCGGAGTACGGAGGTAACATCAGATTGCCCGTTCAGAAGCTGACGTTCCACGGCATACCTGAGCCAGGCGGGGCCTTCCAGCAACCAGTCGAGGACTTTTTTATCCAAGATATGAGCCTGTAATACTACGATTTCTCGGCATTTTTAAAGAAGATAGCTGACACTTATATTTTAGCGTTTTTCTGTCTTCAGGTAAAGGGGAAACAGGGGAGGTGGGTATAAAATATTCAGGGATAAGCCGAGAATGATACGAGGGTGGCAGGGTGGGAAAGGATAACATACGATGGAGGGGATATGAAAAATTAACCGAATGCAAATAGCATTATTATATATATTTACTTTTTTAATACATTTTAGAGTAGAATATACATATCTTATATTTCTTTTACACCTGGAATTACTAATTGGAAACACCAGAACACAGTAAAACCAGCCCGGCCGTCTTCGGACTCAGGATATTGAGTTCCCTGAAGAACCCCTCTTACCGCTTTTACTTCTGTGCGTCTGTCTCCCACTTCGCCGCGCTCAGCATGCAGATAGTATCCAGTCCCCTCCTTATCTACCGCCTCACCGGTTCGTCGGCCCTGCTGGGAACCATGGCCCTGGTCAGTGCCATCCCGATGATTGCTGTTTCCCTGTTCGGGGGGGCTATCGCGGACAGGATACCGAAAAAAAGGATAATTATCGCCGGGTTAATCGGCTCCGCTGTGGTATCGGCATGCGTCGGCCTGGCACTGGTCTCCGGCCAGCTCAACAGCGAAAATGCCAGCTCGTGGTGGATTCTGGTGGCGGCCTCAATTATTCAGGGTAGCATCATGGGGATGATGATGCCGGCCCTCCAGGCTATAATTCCCGAAATTGTCACTCGCGAACAGTTGATGAACGCTATCGCCCTATCAACCATGGGCATGAATATACTCAACCTGTCGGCGCCCGTGGTAGCTGGCTACATTATTGACGCCTATGACTTCCAGGCTGTCTATTTCACCATGTCCGCCCTGTATATCGTTTCGGCCTTTTTTATCCTGTTTTTACCTACCAGAAGTCCGGTAGTCGATAGCAACAGGAATATAATGACCGATATTCAAATGGGATTCCAGTATATCCGTAAGGATTCGATGATTTTATTCATCCTGGCTTTTACCCTTATCGCCGTCGTGTTGTCCATGCCTTATCAGCAGCTTATGCCTATCTTCGTCGACGATATCCTTAAAGTCGGCGCCAAGGGCATGGGCACACTGATGGGTTCCGCCGGACTCGGTGCGTTTATCGGTTCTATCATCCTGGCCGCTTTACCTAATAAAAAACGCGGCTTGATGCTGATGGGCAGCAGTATTCTGGCAGGCCTGGCTCTTATTGTATTCTCTTTCTCCGACCGATGGGTACTCTCGCTTTCGGTCCTCTTCTTCATCGGACTGTCGCACACTTTTCGCATGACCATAGGCAGCGCTTTACTCCAGGCTTACACGGAGGGCGCATACATGGGCCGCGTCATGAGTATCCTCAATATGCAGTGGGGTTTCATGAGTGTATGCACCTTCATTGCTGGCGTACTAGCCGAGGTGGTCCCCATCCAATGGGTACTCGGCGGCCTGGCGATGATACTCGCTGTTTACGGAACTCTATCGGTAGTGTTTACACCCAGTATCAGAAAACTGGACTAGTCCGGGATATCACCGCTACCTGAAAGTATAATATCGAGAGATAAATCACAGACACTAAGTATTAGCAAGACGTATTATATTCATCATGGACATGAAAAGCATTAAAGCAATCGTAGAAGATATTGCCGACCTTAAAGCCAGGTGGCCGGCTCATTCCGTGCTACCGCACATGTGGCAGTAACTCGAAGAACTGGAGGCAAAGCTGGAGCAAGCCCGTAAAGAAACCGACGAAAAATCGTGACTTGATTTGGATGACAAACGGGTGTATCGTTATCCAATATCGTCTTGCACAGAGTAACGAGGTAGGTATATGAAAACATTTATGGTCATTGTCGGGGGTATTTTGCTAATATCAACCTTCCTGCTCGGGTGTTCCGCAACGCCATCCGGGCTAAAGGCCGGATTCGGTCAGGAAGTCTCGCTAAAGCTGGAACAAAGCGTGGTGATAGAAGGCGGTGAACTTAATATCAGGTTCGTAGAAGTCACGGAGGACAGCCGCTGCCCGCGCAACGTTACCTGCGTATGGCAGGGTCAGGCAGTCAGCTCGGTGCAAATCACAGAATCGGACGGATCCGTTAACGACCTGGAATTAATCGAACCGGGTCTGCAGGACGCTTTTTCCGGGATGATTTTCGGTAATTACAGGATATTCTTTCACCTGAATCCGTACCCCGAAAATCCCGGAGAAATACCTCTGGATAAATACCGCCTGGTTCTGGCCTGTTATTCGCTGAAAACCCCGGACAATACCGAACCCGATGTTACCGGCTTCATCACGAATATAGAATCGATAGTGGACAAAAATATCATCGGCAGAATCTCGGTGGAATCACACGCCGATAAAATCGTCGATAAGT
>CAYVPT010000011.1:7682-19532 GCA_964453865.1 uncultured Dehalococcoidaceae bacterium | reverse complement strand
CCGATGTAAAAGATGATGCCCAGAAAGGTAATGAGCATGTAGAAACGATTGCTCATGAAGAGCACTATATCTTTTTTCAGGAGGGCGGCCATGACACGGATGTTCATTCCGTCAGCCTCCGTCCGGTGACCTTGATGAAGATATCCTCGAGCGTGGCTTCCTCGCTGTGGAGGGTGACCACCTTTTCTTTTTCGAAGAGCTCGCCTACCGCCCGCGGGGTCCCGGTCGTGTCCATGTCGATTTCACGCTTCTCCAGTCCGGCCCTGGCCATCACCTCGGCGATGAGCGAGCGTTTCCCGTACTTCTGCTTGAGATTGTGCGGCGTATCCATGGCCTCAATCTTGCCCTGGTTCATAAAAGCAACCCGGTCACTGAGTTTATCCGCTTCCCACATATCGTGAGTGGTCAGGAAAATGGTCGCTCCCCGGTCGCGTTCCTCCAGGATGATATCGCCGATGGTATCGGACGATACGGGGTCGAGTCCCGCCGTCGGTTCGTCGAGGAAGATGATTTCCGGCGTGTTTACCAGCGAACGCGCCACCATCAGGCGTTGTTTCATACCCTTGGAATAGTTCGCCACTTTATCCTTTTCCCGTCCCGCCAGGCCGATACGCTTCAATAAAGCGTAGCCGTCGAAGTCCTTTACCCCGAAAAGATCGGCAAAGAGCTTCAGGTTGTCCAGGGCGCTCATCTGCTCGTAGAGGTTAGTCTGCTCGAAGCAAACGCCGATACGCGACTGTACCTGCTGGGTCTCTTTGACCACGTCGTGCCCCAGAAGGATAGCCTGGCCCTCCTGCGGGCGGAGCTGGCCGGTAAGCATTTTCACCGTGGTCGTCTTACCAGCGCCGTTCGGACCTAAAAATCCGAGGATTTCCCCCGCCCCGACATCGAAGTTGATATGGTCAACCGCCAGCAGGTCCCCGTAGCGATAGGTAAGGTTTTCGACGACGATAGATTTTTCAGTCATGCGTTTCTTTAACCTCCTTCTGGAAAAGGTCGACTTCCTTTTTCAGGAAACCGTAGAACATCAGGCGCGTCAGCTGTTCGATGACCGGCATGTTCTTTTCCCAATCCCGTGTCAGATGCGACATTGAAGCCATACCGGCCCGGAGAATATTGAAATATACTATAAGTGAGTCGCTATCCGTTGATGGGTCAATATAGCCCTGACGCTTACCTTCGGCGATAAATTCGAGCCACATCGGCGTAATTTCCGTACGGAAGACTTCTTCGATGAAGCCGGTCATGTTTTTATCCTGACTCATCAGCTTGTTGAGGACCTCCCGGTTCACCTGTGAAATAATATTGATTTTACCGGCGATAATATCGGTCAACTTCCGGGGAAAGTGCAGGTCGGAGCGAATGAACGAACGTGCCATATCCAGGATTTCTCTAAACAGCGTCTTGGCGACCTCTATCACCAGCGCCTCGCGCGTGCCGAAATGATTGTAGATAGTAGTGGGGGAGACCCTGGCTTCCCGTGCGATGCTTTCCAGGCTTACTTTATTGATATCATGAGCCCTTTTAAAGAGGTCGACGGCAGCATTCAGGATTTGCTGGTGTTTATTGGCAGTTTGTTTCATTGTAGTAATGTAGTATTATACTACAATACTACATAATAGTCAATACCTTTAGTTACTGTTTTCCTTTTTAGATAGCAGCCCTGCCCAGATATATAAGTATGACTACAGGGACAATCATTATCCAGTAGAGTACCGGGACAGGCCCCAGCCAGTTCTTATGCCACCATATTTTTCCTTTGCGGAAGTTTTTTATCCCGTAATGCGGATTACAGACAAACCACAGGAAGTCTTCCAGTAAAAGCATGCCCAGGTAAAAACCTAATAAAAGACTTTCCAGTCGCCAGCTCCAGGAGACAAAGAAAAGCGGCAGGTGAACCATGGCAATCAGGAACAGCGTCATGAAGACATGATATCCGGTGACCGGACGCCCGCCGAATATCTTGACAATCCATCCCTTTTTTATGCGCCAGGCAGGTAAGCTGGTCGCCCATCCTTCCTTACCCTCAATCTGTATTTCCCACAACGCCAGTAAAAGGCCCAGGAAAGCCATAAAAACCAGAAAACCGATTATCATGATAAATGATAACCCTCTATAATAGTATATTGCTTAGGTACGGCTAAGCTATCTCCAGTTCCGCCAGCTTTTCAGGTGTGGGCACCCCTTTGTCATCCCAGCCCATGTAGTAGTAGTACCACTGCCTGGCTTTGCCCATGGTAGCCTGGTCGACAATTTCTTTCGTCGCCAGAACGCCGTCCGTCTTCGGCTGGTAGTAACGCAAAGGCAGCTCATCGTCTGCGGCGGTAAATTCCTCACGCAGGTTGAACAACCTCATTAAAGTCAGGATTCTTTCAGCAACCTGGAGGAGTTCTACCCAGCCGGTATTCCAGCCGGTAACCGCCTTCATGAGTTCCAGCTTCTGGTCGTTATTAATAAACGGCATCAGGCAAATCACCAGGTAGTCGTTCACCATTGCCAGGCAGTGTGTCAGCTTGAACAGGCTCATTCTCCTGGCGCTGATGTCGTTATTGGCCAGTTCCAGGATGCCGAATTTATTAAGGTCGGTGAGGCCCATGAGAGAAGTCCCGCCGCCGAAGCTGGAGCAGTGGTCGGCGCCGTGAGAATTGAGCATGTACCCGATTTTTAAGCCCAGCATGGCCCTGGCATCGTGCATGGCGGCTTCCAGCCCTTTTACATTCATGGCGTACTCTTCCGAGCCTTGGCCCAGCTTCTTAGCCATGCGGGCGCTGCCTTCGGCAATAAAGTTGCCGATTCCCTCGCGTCTGGCTATCAATTCAATAACCTGTAGCATGGCTTCCGCATTACCGAAATTGAGTTTGATACCTCCGGTGTCCTCATCGGTCAGCAGCCCTCTTTCGCAACACTCCATGGCAAAGGCGATGGAACTCCCGGTAGAGATAGTGTCCAGCGACAGGGCATTGCAGCGTTCGCTACCCTTACATATCGCTTTAAGGTCATCGATACCGCAGTCCGACCCCAGCGCGCCGAGGGTCTCGTATTCAGGTCCGCCGTAGTCCGGGTCACAGGAATACGGTTCATCGAATTTCACCACTTTCTTGCACCTTATGTTGCAGCCAAAGCAGCCTTCCATCTTTATTCTTACGGTTTCTTTTATCGCCACGCCGGTGATATTTTTCACGCCCGGGAAGAGCCCGTCACTCTGGTTGCGCACCGGCAGGTCCCCCTCCGCCTCCTGCATCAACATCTCCGGTCCGCCCGTCCCGTACTCCGAGAGGTGGTGCGGAAGCGAGAGGAGCTCCTGTCTTAAGGTCTTGATGTATTCTTTGTTATTAATCTCCGGCATTTTATGGCCTCTTACCGCGACGGCCTTGAGGTTCTTCGAGCCCATAACCGCGCCCAGGCCGCCTCTGCCGGCGGCATCGTATAAACCCGTCATTATGCAGGAGTAGAGGACCATGTTTTCGCCGCCGGCTCCGATGGCGGCTACCTCTATCCGCTGGTCACCCAGTTAGTTTCTCAGGGTATTCCGTACCTCTTTGACATCCTTTCCCCAGAGATGGCTGGCGTCTTTAATTTCCGCCTGCCCGCCGTTTATCCAGAGGTATGCCGGCTTAACGGCTTTACCCTCGATGATAATAGCGTCAAATCCGGCGCGCTTTAGTTCCGCCATCCAGAATCCTCCGGATTCCGCCTTGGCGATACCTCCGGTAAGCGGTGACTTGGCGCCGACGCAGTAACGCGAAGCGCCCGGCAGGCTCAGTCCGGTTACCGGTCCCAGGGCAAATATCAACTTATTGTCCGGCCCCAGGGCATCGACTCCCTGCTTCAGTTCTTTCCACAGGAAATAGGCGATGAATCCGGCACCGCCGATGTACTTTCTGGCGAACTCATAAGTCAACGGCTCTGATTACATCTTGTTTTTAGACAGGTTTACCCTGAGAATTTTACCGTTATATCCGCCCATGGTCGGTGGCGGTTGTGGTGGTGACCCGCCCGGACCGCCAGGTCCGCCGGGTCCGCCCGTTCCCGGCCCGGAAGGTCCTTTATCATTTTTCTTGGCGGACATGTTCGTATTCCTACCTGACAAAGGTTTACTTACACATGGAAAAAGTGGTTTAACTCTAGCATATTTATATATCGTGAATCAACTTGACTCTACATACAAAAAGAAGCGAGAAACTGACAGGATATATATTTGACAAACCTATATACGAATGATAGGTTAATTAACAGATTTGAACTATACACCATGAAAATCAAGATAGAGTTGAACCATGACTTCCAGCCTTTTGCCGGCAACCTGGAATTTATCGAAGTTAAAGGAGACTCCGTAAAAGAGTGCCTGGACAACCTGATTGGCCGGTTTCCTGTTTTCAAAAAGCTATTGTACGATGAGAACGATGCCCTTTGTGCCCTGGTTTTACTGGACAGTGATACTATCATTATGAGCGACCCGGGACGACCGATAACGAAAAAAGCGAGCTGGTGCTTCTGCCTATGATTGAAGGAGGTTGATGAATACCGCAGTATCTTGTTCATCAAGCTTTTCACAGATATACTCAAAAACAGCACCATGCTATTGTAGTTGAACAAAAAAAGTCTTTACGGAGGAGCGCGTATGTTACTTGAGGATAGAGTCGCTATTGTAACCGGGGGCGCCAAGGGTATCGGCCGGGCCACCGCCTTGAAATTCGCCGCTGAAGGTTGTTCGGTCGCCATTGCTGATATCAGCATGAACGAGGCTGATGATGTTGTATCTGAGATTTCCGGGATGGGCAGGGAAGGAATTGCCGTCCACTGTGATACCACCAACAGTAAACAGGTGCGCGACCTGGTAGATAAGACCATCGTAAAATTCGGTAAAGTAGATATCCTTGTAAACAATGCCGGCGGATTGCCTTCCACGGCGCCTGTTGAAGACATGTCTGAAGAAGAGTGGGATAGCGTTGTCGCTTTGAATTTAAAGAGTGGCTTTTTGTGCTGTAAATATGTTGTTCCTCACATGAAAGCGAAAAAATACGGAAAGATTGTCAACATCTCTTCTCTTGGTGCCACAGCACCCCCATCATCAAATGTTCATTATCACAGTGGTAAAGCCGGTGTTCTGGGCATGACGGTCGACCTGGCTGTCGGGCTGGCGCCTTTTAACATATGTGTAAATGCTATTATTCCGGGACCCATCCGGACAGAATTCTTCGGCCCACGGGTAGATGATGATGCACTTTTCGTCGAACTCGGTAAAACAGTACCTCTGGGCAGGGTAGGCAATCCTGAAGATGTTGCCGGGGCTGCCCTGTTTCTGGCCTCGGAACTTTCTTCATTTATCACCGGTGAATTTATCAATGTCACCGGCGGACTTCCTCTGGCGCCGCCGCATACCCGGCCGGCAAATGAAGCCTAGGGGAACCACTCATCATTAGATAAAACAAATATAAACACAATGAGTATGAGCCGAAAAAAGGGGGAAAATGAAAAAAGACTGGCGTGAACAGATAAGTCAACCCAAATACGGTATCAAGGTAGAAAAAGACGTTCTCGTTCCCATGCGGGACGGAGTCCGACTGGCCGTGAATGTCTACCGCCCGGATGCCCCGGGCAAGTTCCCGGCTTTGTTTGCCATGGGTGGATACGGCAAGGAACTGCAGGAAGTGCTGATTCCGCCGCAACCGCTTTATAAAAGCGCTATCTGGGACGGCAACATAGAGGCTGGCGATACTCCCAACATAGTACCCAGGGGTTATATCCACGTTATTGCCGATGCCCGGGGGACCGGTGCATCGGAAGGTGAACATACCGGGATGTGGTCTTCGCAGGAAGGGCCGGACGGGGCTGATATCGTCGAATGGATAGCCGGTCAGCCCTGGTGCGACGGCAACGTGGGTATGATAGGATACTCTTACTATGGTGGTATGCAGCTAAAGGTTGCTATCGAGCAGCCTCCTCATCTCAAAGCTATTTTTGTATCCCATATCGCTGCTGATTTTTATCGTGAATTCGCCTATTCCGGGGGTGTCCTCAGCCTGTTCCTGTACGGATTGTGGGATGGACGCCACGGGACCAGCGGTTTCGCACCTAAAAACGCCGTATCGCAGATGATGAAGACCCTGCCGAAAGAAGAATTCGAGCGTCGACGCAACGAACTTCTCAATCACCCGGACATCAAGCACTACCCCAATATATATCACCTGCTGAAGTATCCCTATAAAAATCCGGATTTCTTCGATATTGTGATGAATCCGTTCGACGGTCCTTTCTGGGAGGCCAAGTCGATTTACCCGTTCTTCGACAGGATAAAAGTACCGACATATGTAATCGGAAAAGTCGGCGGCGCCAGGGGCTACCTGGAAGTCTACAACGGTATTAATACGATCAAGAGGCTCTTCGTAAAACCGACCGGCCCCGAGGAGCGTCCCTGGAGAGAGGACATTGAACTGATTTTAAGGTGGCATGACCACTGGCTAAAGGGTAACGATACCGGTATCATGGACGAGCCGCCCATCAAGCTGTTTGTCCCCGGAGTTAACCGGTACCGTTATGAGCAGGAATGGCCGCTAAAAGGCATTGACTATACCAGTTGCTATCTGCGCCGCTGGGAAGGGCTTTCCTTTGAACCCGAGCTTTATCAGCCGGAGCCTGACTGCTTCCTGCAGCAGCCGCTGCACCTGTCCACCAAGAGGGATTCGGTAAAATATGTCAGCCCGGCTTTGCCGGCGGACCTGGAAGTGATAGGACCAGCGGCTTTGAACCTGTTTGCTTCGATTGACCAGGACGATACCAACTGGATAGTTAAACTGTCGGATGTGTCGCCGGCCGGTGCGGAGAGGCCCGTGTCCAGAGGCTGGCTGAAAGCGTCCCACCGGGCTCTAGATGCCGCCAGGTCGCAGCCCCACTCCCCATATCATCCCCACACCAGTGCCGAGCCGGTCAAACCGGGCGAGATAAATGAATACGCTATCGGCCTGGGTAATATCGTTAATGTCTTCAGGGCGGGGCATCGCCTTAAGCTGGTAATAGAGAGCCTGGAATCCCCCAGAGACCCGGAAATACAGATTCACTATCATCCCCACTTGAATAGTTCCAGGACCACGCTTCATAAGATTTACCGGAACAGCGAATACCGGTCACATCTGGTACTGCCGGTGATTTCGGGGAAAGAGGCGGTGCTGGAAACATTGAGTGATGAGAATTTCCAGGGAGGAGTCTAGAGAAAGGACTATACCCATGAGACGCCTGGCCGTCGATACTGGCGGAACATTCACCGATATCGTTTATATTGACGACGACACCATGCGGATGGTGGTGGACAAGGTCGCCACCACCCCTCAGGACCTCGGCGTTGGTGTGCTGGAAGCTATAAAGAAGATTGATGCGGACATGTCAGAAGTGGCGCTGTTTGTCCACGGGACCACCGCCGGCCTGAATACCGTCGCCCAGCGTTCCGGCGCCAGGGTAGGTCTGATAACTACCCGGGGCTTCGCCGATATCCTGGAGATGACCAGAAGCAGCCGGAAAGAAATATATAACTATCTATGGAAAAAACCGGTACCGCTGGTGCCGAGATACCTGCGGCGGGGAGTGACAGAGAGGACCGACTATAAAGGTGAGATACTGGAAGAACTCGATGAGGAGGAAGTAAAAGAAGTAGTCGGGAAATTCAAAGAAGCCGGCGTCGAGGCTGTCGCTGTCTGCCTGCTGCACTCCTATGCCAACCCGGAAAACGAGCAAAAAATCGGTGAAATAATCAGCAAAACCTGGCCTGAAGTGAGTGTTTCACTAAGTAACCAGGTAGCCAGGCAGGTCGGCGAGAATATCAGGGCTAACACCACGGTTATCAGCGCTTATATGGGACAGGCTATCACCGGATATATCAGCCGGCTCAGCCAGAGCTTGAAGGACCTGGGTTTTAAAGGTCAGCTCCTGATATTGGGCCCCGGTGGCGTCCTGGGTACCGAGGCAGCCCGGGAAAGGCCCCTGTACAGTCTGGCGTCCGGGCCGGTAGGCGGCGCGGCCGGAGCCGCTCATCTGGCGCAGCTTAGTAATATCAAAAATGTGGTGACCATGGATGTCGGCGGCACCAGCTTCGATGTCTCCATTATTAAAGACGGCGTCAACGTGGAAAGGCATGAGGCGGAATTGATGGGCTACCCGGTGCGTCTGGCCGGTATCGAGATAATCAGCATCGGCGCGGGCGGGGGCAGCATCGCCAGGGTCGATGCCGCCGGGCTGCTGACGGTGGGGCCGGAGAGTGCCGGGGCCAGTCCCGGCCCGATGGCCTACGGACGGGGAGGTAAAGAACCGACGGTTACCGATGCCGCTCTGGTCAACGGCCTGATAGACCCCGATTATTTCCTCGGCGGAACGGTGCGTCTGGACCTGGACACGGCTAAAAAAGGCGTTGGCAGTATCGCCGGGAAGCTGGGCATCAGCCTGAACCAGGCCGCCGACGGCATACTGACCGTTGCCCGGAATAACATGACCACGGCCACCACGGAAATACTCATCGGTCACGGCGACGACCCGCGGGACTTCACCATCATGGCGTTCGGAGGCGGCGGCGGGATATTTGCCGGAGCCATCGCCAGGGACATGTCCATCTCGCGGGTAATCGTACCTCCCGACCCCGGGGTTTTTTGCGCCCGGGGGATTTTAACCATGGACCTCGTCCATACTTTCGCACAGGCGTATGCCCGTTCTATGGACAAAATTGATATTCGGGAGTTAAACGGTATTTATAGAGATATGGAGAACAGCGCTCTGGAAATACTCCGCACCGAAGGCATGACCGGCGATGAAATAGAGTTTGCCCGTTACCTTGACATGGGCTACGAGGGCCAGCATTTCTATATCGAGACACCGGTACCCGGGGGTGAACTGACCGGCAAAGAAAAGAAAACTATCGGCGATTCTTTCGAGCGTCTCCACGAGGCCAGGTACGGCCACCGCATTCAAGCCTCCCTGATAATTAGCAACGCCAGATTGAAGGCGACCGGCAGGATTAAAGACCTGCCCCAGGCTGAAATAGGGCAGGGTAAAAACATTACCCGGGACGCCCTGAAATTAAAGCGAAAAGTATTTCTGGACGGCGCGTTTATTGATACCGGCATATACGAGAGGGCACGGCTTCTTGGCGGCAATATTATCGAAGGCCCGGCGATTGTCGAAGAGCCGTTCCACACCACCGTTGTCATGCCGGGGCAAACGCTGGAACTGGACCGGCTGGGCAATCTTATTATTCATACCGGAGGTGCTTAAATGCCAAAGGTAGACCCGATTACCTTTGCGGTCGTTAGGAACAGACTGATTTCGATAGCCAACGGAATGATAGAGACGGCCGCCCACTGCGGCGTTTCTTCGTTTCTCAGCACGATAATGGACTGCTCATTTGCCATCCTCGATGCCGAAGCCGCCATCATCGCGCAGTCGGAAAAAGGTATCCTCCTCTTTCTGAGCAGCTCGGGTCCCGCCACCAAGAGCTGTATCGACTTCATCGGCAGGGAGAATATCGAGCCCGGCGACGTCATTATCTCCACGGTGCCCGAGTTTACCGGCAATCATGCCTCGGACGCCGTGCTGTTTACCCCCATTTTCTTCGGGGATAATCTATTCGGTTATGCCACCAGCAAGGCCCACTGGCAGGACGTCGGCGCCAAGAACACCTATCCCACCGACGCCACGAATATATTTGAGGAAGGCCTGCGTATACCTCCGACAAAACTTTATAAGAGAGGCAAGCTGCAATCGGAAATACTGGAGATAATCAAGTGGAACTCGAGGGCCCCCGAGCAGGTCTGGGGAGATATTCAGGCCCAGATTGCCGGCTGTCATTTCGGCGAAAAACAGGTCATAGAGCTGCTGAATAAATACAGCGTCGACACGGTAGACGCGTGTATTCGGGAAATGTACGACCACAGCGAACGCATTACGCGACTGGCTATCGAAAAGGTGCCTGACGGCACCTGGACGGCGGAAGATATCATGGACAATAACGGCATCGACCTCGATAAGCCGATTAAGATTAAGGTAACCGTAACGATTAAGGGGAGTGATATCACCATAGATTTTACCGGTTCGGACCCGGAGCAGAACGGCCCCATGAACGGCCTGTGGGTTACGACCCTGTCGGCGGCGAGAATGGCGGTCAAGGCATTGACCAGTCCGGAACTGCCCGCCAACGAAGGCTCTAACCGGCCGATTACGGTTATTGCTCCCAAGGGGTGTGTCTACAACGCCGGCCCCAGCGCGCCCTGCTTTCTCTGCGGCAACGTAGCATCGACCATACTGGAGTTGATAAATAAAGCGATGTATAAGGTCCTTCCGGAAAGAGTCCCGGCCTGTTCCGGGGGTGACGTTTGCGGCGTGGGCTTTTTCGGGGTAGACCCCGGCACCGGAAGGCACTGGGCGACTCTCTCCAGCGCCGCTATCGGGAACGGGGCGGACTTCTTTTCGGACGGCGATAACTGCACGGCGCATCATTCCATCGCCGGTTCGGGGGGTGGTTCGGGAGGGTCTCTGGAGTTAACCGAAGCCACCTTTCCCATGTTGATTGAAAGCTACGAGCTGGTACCGGACAGCGGCGGCGCTGGGAAACGCCGGGGTGGCCTGGGGTCGCGAATGCAAATCAGAATGCTTTCCCCTGCCACTCTCTTTGCCTTCATTGAAAAAGCGAAGTCGCCGCACTGGGGTATCGACGGCGGGAAAGAGGGCCTGAGTAATAATCTGTTCATCAAGCCGGTAGCTAAAGCCGGGATTGAAGCGCTGAAGACTTCGGGTATGCAGCTGGAAGAGGGATACCGGGTGACGGCGACCGCCGGCGGCGGTGGCGGCTACGGGGATCCGCGGGAAAGGGATGTGGCAGCCGTATTACGGGACGTTGTTAACGACTATGTCTCCGTGGAGAGTGCCCGGCGGGACTACGGAGTTGTTATCGAACCTAAAAAACTAGAGGTCGACGTTATTGCCACGGAAAGACTACGAAGCAAGTAATAGACATAACAGGCCGACCGGCAGGTAGTCAGGTTGCTATGGCGTCTTGATGACCGGGCAGACGGGTCTGAGTCCGGATTCGGCAATGTTGAGCAACGTTTGTTTACCGGCTTTAGATAGACCGAGAGAATCCAGGTCCTTTTTCAGAGTATCCGTATCACCATAGCCATAGACATATCCGTTCAACCTGGCGGCGGCGGTAGAATCTCTGAAGTCTGTCGGGTCCGGATAAATAGCGTATAATCCATCAACGATATCAGTCCTTTGTCGCAGGTTATATTTCTGGTGATAGTCCTCGGCTACGTAGAAACCGGTATCCGATTCTATATCCGTGTATACGGTCTTTCCCAGCCTGGCTTCCTCCGCCTGTTTAGATTCATTGGCTAGCTGCCGCTGTTGTTCATTCGTGTAGAAAATAGCCGAGCGGTATTGCGATGAATAGGCGGGGGAGGTGGAGCTGTGACTGCACCAGAAAGCGTCCAGCAGTTCCTGATAAGAGACGATGGAGGGGTCGTATTCTACCCGGACCGTCTCGCTGTAATCACCGATATTGCGGTAACTGGGATTGCCGGTGGTGCCTCCGGCATACCCCACCGCCGTGCGGATAACCCCCTCGATACTCCCGAACTGGGATTCGGCTCCCCAGAATCAGCCCATGGCGAAATAAGCGATTTCCGAAGAACCGTGAGCGACCGTATCCAGCAGCGGCAGCGACGAACCAGTGGGTGGCGGGGTCGTGTCGCCTGGCGGCGGCGATGGTTCCGTGGATGAGGGAGTTGTATCAATCGATGGTGGTGACGGTTTAATTGTTGGTGTAACCGTTTTTTCACTGCTGGTCATGGGCATGGTGCAGCCGGATACATT
>CAYVPT010000011.1:0-7672 GCA_964453865.1 uncultured Dehalococcoidaceae bacterium | reverse complement strand
ATTCGATATGAAAATGCTGCTCAGAACTAATAATGAGATAATTATTAATACCTTTTTCATGGTCATTACTTCGTTGCATTATTATCATGGTGAGGATGTACTTTATTAGCCTCCTATTTTCATTGTATAATAAGCCCCCGGCGTCCTCAAGAGATATGAATAACGGGAACCTGAAAGGGGAGTCCGACCGATTGAAGCGCGACTGTCTGTCGTTTCCTTGTGGAGACCGGTTTATTCGGTAACCGCTGCCGGACGGCGTACCAACAGGACAATTGGTATACCAACCGCAATCAGAATAAGTATGGTGATAAAAGCCTGGTCGTAACTGCCGGTGGTATCGTAGAAATACCCGGAAAAAATAGGGGCGATGGCGGCGCCGATGCTTTGAAAGGCATTCAACACGCCGTAGATGGTGCCGTAGGCTATAAGGCCGAAATTTGAACTGGTCATTAGTGACATGGCGGTCATCCAGCCGCCGATGCCCAGTCCCAGCAGGGCGGCATATATCCAGATAAACCACGGCGCCGAGTTAATGTCGATATATAGTAGCATTAGTATACTGATAGTAAGTAAAACAACACCGACAACGGCGCCGGTTTTAACCGTAGTCCTGTCGGACAGCCACCCGAAGATGAGTGTGCCCAGGGCACTGGTTATGGCGACGATGCTCATGGTCGAGGCAACGATGCCGGGGGTAAACCCGAGGTCTTCCAGGTGGGGTATCTGACTCTGCATAACGCCCATGTGGGTGCTGATGAATAAAATGGCGGCCGCCAGCAGCCAGAAAGCCTGGGTAGACAGCGCAATTTTAAACGGCAGGCCCTTAGTCGCCGGAGAAACGGCACCGTCTATTCCGGGTATCTTCGAGGCGTTTTCACCATCCGGCAGTAGCCCGACATCGGCGGGTTTGGTCCTTATTACCAGGGCGGCTAACGGAACAGCGATGAATGCCGTAATAGCGGCGAAGGTCAGGTAGGAACTGCTCCAGCCCAGATTCGGTATCAGGTAAACGATGACGAGCGGTGTAAAGACCAGACCGGCGGTACCGGCTCCCATCGACATAGCGCCTATAGCCATGCCCCGGCGCCGGACGAACCAGTTGGACACGATTAGAGTTGTGATAACCGGACCTGTAGCGGAAACGCCGAAACCGATAAGTGAATAGGCTATATAGTATTGCCAGAGGCCGCTCATCTGGCTTATCAGGATGTAACCGACAGCACATACCAGGGCGCCCAGAGAAATGACTTTTCTGCTCCCGTAGCGGTGGACCAGTCGGCCGGCCAGAGGCCCGCCGATAGCGGCGCAGATAAAGAAGAAAGTGAAAGCCGTCATTATTTCCGTCCGGCTCCAGCTGAGAGAGCTCTCCAGAGAGGTGACGAAAAAGCTGAAGCTGATGGGACCGCATCCGGAGCTGATTACGTTTAATAAAAAGCAGGCAGACAGTACCCGGTACCCGTAGAATATCTTTCGTTTGTTCAAACGTGTTTGCCCTTATACACTCTGGCGGCTTTGATGCTGTTCAGGAGATATGAAATCCGGCAACTATGGGAATGAATTTACATAACTCGATATTAACCGGGATATATGAATTCACTGTTTTCTATTTATTAACTTTAATACTATATCACAAGCGGGGAAATCATGCTGGTTTACAATCCAATATCATTAAAAGTCTTTTGTGGATTATTATATACCGGATAGCTGTAATTCCCGGTCACCTTTTTTATTGAACGTATTCCTTCCAGACATACCAGGCTTTCTTGGGCGAACCATCGGGGTTCTTTAAACCGGGACTGCACATGAACTCTTCAAAAGCCTCGACATAGTCTTCATCAAGCTGCATGTGGGGGACCGCCGCCAGATGTACCTGGGCAAATTCAGAACAGTCGTTATGGTCGTGCAAACTGAACCAGATTACGAATTCGGCGTCGCTGGTGTCTACGAACGAGAGGTAGTCATGCACAAACTCGGCTTGTTTATCCTCGTTTGAGTCGAGAAGAGTCGAGGAACTCCAGCCTGTTTCCAATATGGCGTAAGGCTTGCCCGGTACTACATCCTTGACTTCATTCAGATATAACAGCCCCCGGGAAACGTCACTATACAGATAGTCACCTTCGTAGGGATGTACGGTATAGCCGATAATATCGCACTCCGTTTCCAGTGTCCGGATGATATCGAGGGCGTCATAGTCCCGGGCGTAGTGATAGGTTCCCACCAGACCGACTCTTGTATCCGGGCTTGCCTGCTTTATTTCCCGGCAGGCGTAATCGAGGACTTCTTTGAAAGCCGGGATTTCATCGCGGTGCATGTCAAGGTAGATATCCACCTCCCCGCCGATAAAATAATAGTCCGGCTGGTAGCGTTTGACGAATTCGATGGAGTATTCAGTAAAATCCTCCTTGAATCCCGGGTCAGCGAAAGACTTATAACCACGGGGGTATTCAGGAAGGACGTTTGAGTGTATTATATTCATCACAACAACCGATTTACCCTCGTGGGAAAGGCACTCCATAATGCAATCGGCTACCGTCCAGTCCTCTTCTGTTTCCGCCCAGAAGAAATACCAGGATATTACGTCGGACCCCAGGCTTCTCGCTTCGCGGCATGCCTGCGGTAAGAAAGCGGCATCTCCGTTGACCGGGATAGGCATTATCCCGATTCCCTCTTTGGTATTCAGAGTTCTCCTGTTTCGTTTCGCGGAATATAAAAGGCTTTTATCCGGCTGCCCGGCGGTGGCGATGGTGAACGTATAGGTTGCATAGTCGCTGAACAGCACTCGCGTGATGGCATTAAGCTCGCCGTTACCGGAATCAAGTTTATAATAGCCGTACTCACCTTCAAATACCGCTCCCAGGGTTTCCTTCATACCCTGAATAAATAGTGCCGAAGGTGCAGAGTAGCGGGCGGTTGAGAAAACACTCGAGCCGTTACTTTTCAGCAGGAAAGTCTCGTTATCTTCGGGAGATGCGTCCGCCCAGTCTGGATATTCAAACGTGATGGCTTCATCAGAATATACAAGGAATTTGGTGTCTTCATCTGCTTTTTCCGCGGGACATGCGCCGATAATTACGATGGCGGTGACCAGGCAGATGATAATTACGAGTCGGTTAAATTTCATTATCATTAATCGATATCTACACCAGGGACTAAACCAATCCAGATTAATCCAGCGTATGCGTTAATCACTCCAGAATCCGACCAAGCTTGCGGCTCTTTTCCAGCAGGGCGAACCGGTCACCTTCAAATATCTCCAGAATATGCTCATCTCGGGTGACACAGATTATCTGCTGCCGGGTTTTAAGCTTACGCATTCTCGGGATGAGCATCCCGGTAATTCTTGTTTACGGTCGACTTTGTAATGGCCATACCTTTACCCCCTTCCATAACCTGAATCGTAAGAGGGCCTCCGTTTTTAAAGCATTATAGCATACGCACCGTCTCAATATGACTGTAACATTAAGAAGTCCACAATCGCATATACGGACCTTGGGTATACAACTTTCCTGTGGTAATAATGTCCGTTGCTTTTGGGTTCGTTTCAATAAAGACAACACGTCTGTTATTGCACTCATGCTGATTACGGTATAAAATCAACTATGTTTTTCCATAGCATGCCCGGGATTCATTATGAGTGGGAAAAAAGTAAAGAGCAATTATAGTAAAATATTCGAGCTTTACGCTAAATATGGACAAAAATCTTTCCTTTTTACTCTGGTCTGTATCGTATGGCTTGTCTGGAGAGTTAGTACAAAACCTACCAGGTTAAACTATCCCTGTTCACAATTCGCAATCTGGCAGATAACCCTCTACTTCGGATCAATCTCAACCCCGCTGATAAGCATATGCCATAAATGTATATCCTATATCCGTCAGAAAGAGTACGTAAAGATAGCCGGCATAACACTAATCGTCCTGGTTCTTACGGCTACCTTCAACCTTTATGCAGAATACGCCGACAACCAGCTGAGAATAGCCGGCAGTGGCACAATTCCTGCCTCCTCCTCAGCCATTAGCTCACCGGCACCCGCCGCGGAGCTTGAATCAATCAGCCGGTATCCTGAATTTCCCCAAATAATATCACCGGACAGTGCGGTAGTAAGTTTTAATTATGACCCGTTAATCGATTATGGTGGGACACCTCCCTTCGATTCAGATTTCAACCCGGCGTATGATTTCGTCTGGGAGACAGTAGCCAGGCTGCAGCTGGGTAGCTCTATAAATCCCCTTGACGATTTAATAGACGAGGGAGACACCGTCCTGATTAAGCCAAACTGGGTGGATTACGGTCCGGCTGTTTACACCCGACCGGAAGTAGTCAGACCTCTGATAGATATGGCTATCGCCGCCGGGGCGACGGAAATTTATATCGGAGACGGAGGAACAGGAGTCCCCGATGTAAATTACATCATCAATAATGCCGGCTACGGCGCTATGACCGGTAATCTGACCTCGCTTCATCCCGGCATTACTATTGAGACTGTAAATCTATGTTCATTAAGTAACGGCTGGCACTGGATAAGCCTGAGTGAAAACAGCAGTTTCGCCGGCGCCAATATCACTCATGCCCAACTGGGAACAGGAACTGAGATGCTATACAATCATCAGTATTACAATACCCCCGACCCTCAGGCAGTTAATCCGGAGGGAGATACCCTGGGCTGGTACGCCGTTAATGACATAGTTCTGGACGCTGACGTAATCATCAACACGTCCAAGATGAAAACGCATCAATTGATGATGGCTACCATGTCGATAAAAAATCTCGTCGGGTGCACCATTAGCTGTACCTATAACCAGGATACAATGACCATGGCCAGAATAGCCCACCATCCTTACCCTACGGGAACCGGATATAATTATTTTGAGAATGACATCTTCTGGAGAGCCATTCTGGATATGAATAAGATACTCCTTTATACCGATGAAAATGGAGTTTTACAGCCCACTCAGCAGAGGAAGTATCTCAACGTGGTGGATGGAATCCAGGCCATGGAAAGAAGCCAGCACCATGAATATGGTTTAGGGATCCGCTATGATAGACACGTTATTCTGGCGGGTGTCGACCCGGCAGCCGTAGATGCCGTAGGCTGCCGGATAATGGGTTACGATTACAGTGTCATCCCGTCAATCGGCAATGCTGATTCGGATTCCGTCCATCCGATAGGCACGAATGACCCGGAAAAGATAGTTGTTATTGGAGATGAGATAGATTCGGGAATCAATCATGTCTTTGAATTTAACTCAAACTGGGCTGACGATGCTGTGACTCTTAACATGGGATTAACCGACTTTACCCCACCCTCGATAAACATTATAGACAGAGAAGGAACTACCGTTACGGCCAATATCTCCGATTGCTTGGCGGCCTATATCCTTTACCTGGCTGATGGCTTGGACTATATCGAAAAAATGACCAAAGACGGTGATATCTATACCGGGTCTATTTCAAGTACCACGTCTGAATTCCAGATTATAGCCCAGGATGAGTATTTTAACACAGTTCAAAGTGAACCGCAGACCATCGAGGATACCACGCCGCCCTACACATCCGGGTATTCACCAGTTCCTGGGGCCACCGATGTGCCCGTTGATACCAATATCGTGGTTCATGTATTAGATGAGGGTGATGGTGTCGACATAGACACCATAGCAATGACTGTCGAGGGTATTTCGGTAACCCCGGATATAACCGGAACCACAGCTGAATACATCCTTACTTATAATCCTCCCGTTGATTTTGCTTTACTCCAGGTGGTGGATGTCAGTGTAAATGCTTCTGACCTGGCCAGCCCGGCAAATGCCATGACCCCGGAAACTTATTCATTCACCACCGCCTAGGAAGAATACACTCTAACGGTGAATATCAATGGGAATGGTACTGTCGACCGAGATGATCCAGGACCTTACAATTATGGAGATCCTGTCCAGCTGACGGCGGTACCGGACAGTGGCTGGAGTTTTACTGACTGGAGTGATGACCTGAGCGGCAGTACCAATCCTGAGATTATCACCATGGATGGGAACAAGACGGTTACGGCTAGCTTTTCCCAGGACACTTACACCCTGACGGTGAATATTGTCGGCAGCGGCAGTGTCAGCCTCGACCCGGCTGGCGGCAGCTATCTCTCCGGAACGGTGGTTGAACTAACGGCCAATGCAACTTCCGGCTGGGCCTTTGGCGGCTGGAGCGGTAATGTGAGTACGGTGGAAAACGTTACTTTAGCCAGTACCATTATCACCATGAACGATGATTATACCATTACCGCTAATTTTGCTCAGCCTATCCTGACCATGGTGGTCAGCGGCAGCGGCAATGTTACCCCGGCGGTTGGTAGCCACGTTTATGACTCGGGCAGTACCGTAAACGTCACCGCCACACCGTCAGCCGGGTGGCGTTTCGTTAGCTGGACCGGTGACGTGAGTACGGTGGAAAACGTTACTTTAGCCAGTACCACTATCACTATGGACGAAGACTATACCATCACCGCCAATTTCGTCAGTATTGAACAAAACGGTGGTGGTGGTGGAGGAGGCGGCGGCAGTGGCGGCGATATCACGCACCTGAATGAATACACAACCAGTACCGGTAAATTCGTCAGTGATGCCACCGCATGTTCCGCCGACGGACTGGTCGAGATAGAAATACCCAAAGATACCGTAGGCAAGGACCGCAACGGCAACCGCCTGAGATACATATCCATCAAAAAGCAGAAAACACCGTCTGACCCACCGGCTGATTGTGAGTTCGTATGCCTTACATATAATATCGGCCCCAGCGGTGCTACCCTGGGACCGTTCGGCTATCTGGTTTTCCACTATAATGATTCAGAGGTACCGGAGGGAGTCGCCGAGGAAAACCTGATCCTGGCTACGTGGCAGGACGGAGCCTGGGTTGGACTCGAAGGTTGCATTGTTAACCCGGATGAGAACACCATCACCGCACCGGTAAGTCATTTCTCCTTCTTCACCGCGATGGCTCATATGGCGCCCGCCAGTTTTGAAGTCTCCGGGATGACCGTCACGCCGGATGAGATTCAACCGCATGAATCCGTTACAGTCAGCCTCACCTTGACCAACACCGGCGATTTGACCGGAAGCTATACAGTTATCCTGGAAATAAATGGTGCCGCCGTACAGGACAAGGTGGTGACTTTGAAGGGTAGTGAAAACCGGGTAGTCAGCTTCACGGTCACACAGGAAACAGATGGAGAATACACTGTAAGCGTAGGAAGTTTGACGGATAGCTTTACGGTGAAAGAAGCCGAAGGAGAGGTGGTCGACATATCTGAAGTTGGGACTCCGGAACCCACACCTGCGCCGACACCGACGTCAAGGCCTGTGGAAACACTGGCAAAGCCGACACAGCCTGCCGTTGAGCCGGCACCAACTGCACAGTCCCCGGTGGAACCGACAACGTCCCGGGGAATTGCCTGGTGGCTCATCGTTATCTATGCAGTTGCCGGGGTTATTATAGTTGGTTTGGGATTTTATTTCTTTGTGCGGTGGCGCAGCACGGCAGTATAAATATATTCAACGCTATCTGGTTATTCATTTTTCGTAAGGTTATTATAGCTCTTTACACATTGATACCCCAAGTGGAGATAGGGGAACAACAGGCAGAACTTTTTCTATCTCATTCGCGTTGAACATCTAAACTATAATGAGCTTC
>CAYVPT010000010.1:1731-19877 GCA_964453865.1 uncultured Dehalococcoidaceae bacterium | reverse complement strand
CCTGAGAATTGTTAGCGTTAATGCCACTGCCGAGCAGCTGCCCGGGCCATATCACGAATTCGAGTTAGAAGTGAAGCCCCCTGTCGGCGCGGTACTCATCCTGGAGCGGACTATTCCCGCCAGGGTTGACCAGATTGTCAATCTGTATTAGTAGACAGGCAGTTATTCAGGATAGTCCTGATAAACAGTAATCAACGTATAAAAAGGGAACGTATATATATAATGTTATTTCATCCGAGAGGCACTATCCAATGGAGGATAGTCCCTGGCCTTCAACACAGGTATTTTCGCTGTGACTATCATGGCACATCCACTACTTATGAGCCGATTACGGTATTTCCCGAGTATGTGATGTTTCCTGGATAAATTGATATCCATGATAAACCGGAAAATACGGGTAAGGAGGACAAATAAAGATGTGAATATCATGTGTAACGAATGAAGATAAAAGAAAGAATAAGGAAGGGGGTGATGCTTCAAGGAATAGTAAACGGTTGAGGAAAGCAATGAAACCTACTCTTTACCAGAAAAATTCCCAATAACTAAGGAGGAAAAATGTACAGAAAGTATTTCAAACATGAGAAGGGTATTACCGGTCTGGAGACCGCCATTATCCTGATTGCCTTTGTCGTGGTCGCCGCGGTGTTTGCCTACACGGCATTATCCGCCGGCCTCTTCTCCACACAAAAGAGTCAGGAAGCAGTGTACTCCGGACTTAAGGAAGCCCAGAGTACCCTGGAGCTCAAAGGCGGCGTTATCGGCATTGCCAGCACCGGTTCCAGCGGCAATATCTCACAGTTAAAATTTGTCATCGCCAACGTACTGGGTGGCGAGCCGGTCGATTTCTCAATACCTACCGATGCGGATAACAATGGCTTAGCCGATGACGGTTCTTCGAACGTTGTCGTACTCAATTACACGGACCAGGATCAAACCGCAGAAGACCTCTTCTGGACCATTTCCAAGCTGGGGAACGCTGATTCTGACGATCTGCTAGAGGCCGAAGAAAGGTTTGAGGTAACCATTGGTAGCGCGACCGGTAACCTTCTTGATTGTCTGACATCGTCCAACCTGACGGTGAAGAAGATATTCAACATCGAAGTACTGACGCCGGGCGGCGCTACACTGAACATCGAACGCACCACTCCTGCCTGGATGGATGCTATCGTCAACCTGCGTTAAAGATGTTCTTACCCGATACAACAACAAATAAGGAGGAAAAATGTACAGAAAATACTTCAAACACGAGAAGGGTATTACCGGTCTGGAGACCGCTATCATCCTGATTGCCTTCGTCGTGGTAGCCGCGGTCTTCGCCTATACCACGTTATCCGCCGGCCTCTTCTCCACACAAAAGAGTCAGGAAGCCGTCTACTCCGGACTGAGGGAAGCCAGGGCTACGCTGGAGCTTAAGGGCAATGTCATTGCTACCGCCAACGAATCCGGTTCAAGCGGCAGAGTGCAGCAGATAAGCTTCATCGTGTGCAACGTACTCGGCGGAGAGGCTATTGACTTCACCGAGCCGGACGCCGCCACCGGTAATGGCGGAGTATCTGACAACGATAGTACCAATAAAGTTGTCATTAACTATGTTGACGAATACCAGACGGTGAACGACCTTTACTGGCAGCTTACAAAACTGGGCGGTACAGATTCCGACGACCTGCTGGAAAGTAACGAAAAATTCAAGGTAACCATCGGCAGTGCTACCGCTAATTCCACTGGTGGAAATCTCATCGACGCCCTATCCACCCGTAACCTGAATGTTAATACCGAATTCAGCCTGATTGTCCAGACACCTATCGGTGCAGTGCTGGAGATTGAGCGTACCATACCAGCTTTCATGGACACAATCATGAACCTGCGCTAATAAAGAAGTGCAGATGCAAAGAGACCCGGGTGGGGGTTTAGGTAACGACCCCCGCCCGGATTATCCCGGGATATCAGTGGGTGCTACCCGCTTTCTGAAGCTGTGGGAGCTATGGATGATAGTCGCAAGCATCCGCTCCGAAGGAATAATGGAGGTCTGTTTTGGACAAGGCCGTAACTACAGCTCTACTTATTATAGCGGGGGTTGTTTGCATGATATTTGTCTTTAACAGTGTCTATCCGATGGTGAACCGCTCCAGCCAGGCCATGGTAAGCATGGCTGAGAAGGTTGACGAACGGATGAAAAGCCGGATAAACATTGTTCACGCGGCAAGTACTGCCAACCGCACGATTGTTTATCTGTGGGCAAAAAATATAGGTACACAGCGTATTATCGGTGTTGATGATTGCGACCTTTTCTTCGGTCAGGAGGGTGCTTTTGAACGCATCCCCTACACGGGAGAAGTAGAAGACACCTACCCGCAGTGGGATTATAGCCTGGAGAATGATACCGAGTGGAAGGGAAGTGCTACTTTAAAATTGATTATCACTTTCAGTAGTGACCCGGGTGCAGGGACATATTTTATTAAGCTCATCATACCCAACGGTATTTCTGACGAATATTATTTCAGTATGTAACGGAGTTGCTCATGGAGACAGTAATTGTCTCATTAATATGTATAGCCCTGGTAGTGTTTGGCGGGATGGCAATGTCCCAGGGTTTCATGACGTCAGTCGATACCAGCACTACGGGATTAGGTGAAATAGGACAGCGAGATGAAGCAATAATACGTACCGAATTATCGACGGTCAGCACCAGTTTGCCTTCGGCTAATACTCTCGAGGTTATACTCGAGAACACCGGACAGGTCAAACTGGCTAATTTTGATAAGTGGGATATCATTGTCCAGTATTATGACGGCACCGGGAGCTATTACACAGAATGGCTTCCCTATACCGAAGCATCACTGGGGGATAACGAATGGGAACTGGCCTGGATACGCCTCGATGGAGCGACCGAGGTATTCGAGCCTAATGTGTTAAATCCCAAGGAACAGCTAATGATAAGGGCACAACTAAATCCGGCGGTAGGTTCCAATAGCACCAACATGGTGGTTGTAGCCACGCCAAGCGGTATTACAGCTTCTACTCATTTTTCACCATAAGCGGTAGGGCCGCCGCTGGAATTTGATGCAAGGAGAAGGAAATAAAAACCACAGGGGTAAAACAAAGGAGCCGGTAATATGGCGACGATTCTCGTCTCCATTATTTGTATAGCCATGATTGTAGTAGGAGGCATGACATTGTCCAGCGGAATCCTGACATCAACGGATGCCGCGGCTGTAAGCGTTGATGAAATCAGCTTGAGAGAAGGCGAGATATCCAGGACCGACCTGAATATCAGCCGCGGTACGTATCTTTCCTGGGCAGACCTGCTACGAGTAACCGTGGAGAACAACGGGCAGACCAAGCTGGCCAGTTTCAGCAAGTGGGATGTCATTACCCATTACAGTGATGGCAGCGCCTATCATTCCGAATGGCTTCCTTATACCACCGGAGAATTAAATAACAACGAGTGGCAGAAGGCCAGAATCGGTCTGGACGGGCCGCTGGAATATTTTGAACCGGAAATACTGAATCCCGGCGAAGAACTGGTCATACTCGCCAAACTCAATCCGCTGCCGGGCAGCAATACCACCGGCGAAATAACCATCGCCTCTCCCAACGGGATTAATGACTCCATATCTTTCCTTAATCCCGGATACACGTTACTCACACCACATTCGGAGAATATTACTATCGCGGGTACCCGGTATTATGAACTCGCCGAAGCTGCCCTGGCGGACGGCACCGCGGCCACCTTTTATACGGAGTTCGCTAAAAATGAGGGTGGTGAAAAAATCCTTGAAAACGAAAGCCAGAATTACCGTCCGGCCAGACACATCTTCCCCCTTATCGGTATCGAGGCAATACCGGAAGCCACCTGGACGGCATATTACCGGGGTTATGTCTTTGGAGAGGGCGAGTTCCCGCAAAGTGACGGTGATGTCCGGTTTGTCATCGATATCATGGTGAGAAAAGCCGATGGCACTTTAAGAGAAACTATCGCCAGCCGCGTCGCCGAAGCCTCTATAGATAAAAATGAAGAGGGTATCTGGTTAACCAAAAGCGGTACATATTACTTCCCCGGCTATACGGTAGAAGATGAAAGTGACTACCTCGAGATAGACTATTACGGAAAGACGGCGCTGGGGCCAAACGGCGATTGGGGGTATATGGAATTAAGCGTGGATGACAGCACGCTGCCCCTGACTGACCAGACCAGGATAGAAGGTTAATCGAGGGGATATTATGCTGGAAAAGCTGAAACAACTGATATTAAGAAAGAGCGGCAAAGGTAAGAAGTTTACCAAGGGCATGATGAGCTTCGATATGTACTACCAGCTTTCTTACATGTCCACCATCGCCGCCGCCGGTGTGCCGCGCGACCTGGTTTTTGAGCGTTCTGCGGAACTCCAGTGCGCCTCGGCCGAGTATTTTAAGAGAGTTGAGCTCGCCCGCAGGAGATTGAAATATGATTATGCCCGGGCCTGCCGCGCCGTGGGAGAACCCTGTAAAGAACCAGAAATAAAAGGCCTGCTGCTGCGTTTGTCCAGTTCGCTTATTTCCGGGGAGCCCGAAGCCGAATTTCTCACCAGGGAAGCTAGTGCTGTAGCCGAAGACTATCAAAATGAATACGGCAGGAGTCTGGAAGCATTGAAGATGTGGACGGACGCCTACGTTTCGCTGATCCTGGCAGCGGTACTGGTTGTGGTTATCGGGATAGTCTCTACGATGATATGGAAAATCGAGATTACCCTTATTCTGGGTATGGCTTTTATCGCTATCGGCACTACCGTCGCTGGCGTCTGGCTCATCTGGCTGGTATCGCCGAAGGAGCCTACCATTTTAAGATGGGCGGGTTCCAAGGAACAAAAACTCGGCAAGAAGCTCTCCAAACCAATTTTAGCTGCCGCGGTAATTACCTGTGCTTTCTTCTTATTGACCGGTCAAAACCTGGGGCTGGCATTGCTGACAATCGCCGCCATGGTCTTCCCGATAGGCTTTATTATGTCATCGGATGATAAAAAAATACACAAACGGGACTCCGAAGTGGGCACGTTCCTGCGCTCTCTGGGCGGCGTCTGCACGGCACTGGGCACCACGGTGAATTCCGCGCTGGGCAGGATTGACCTTAATGCCATCAACGTCCTTAGAATTTCGGTGAAAAACCTGCATACCAGACTTACCGCCGGTATCAGGTCAAAGCTGTCCTGGAAAAAATTCATCGACGAGACCGGCAGTGAGCTGGCTAACCGCAGCGTGGGCATGTTCTATGACGCCATCGAGGTAGGCGGTTCGGCGGGGCAAGCCGGTCAGCATGCTTCGGCATTCGCCGATAAAATAGCTTTACTCAGGGCAAGACGAAGGACGGTATCCGGTCCTTTCAAGTGGCTCTGTATCACCATGCATACCGCCGTGGTTATCATCCTCGTTTTTATCACCGAGGTTATCGTGGCTTTCGGAAACATGGTTGGCACAGCTCAGGAAGTCATGCCGAAAGTATCCGGAGCCCCTTCCATTAGTTCTTTCTCCAGTTTTAATATCACCGGACTGGAGTTAATGCATACCCTGGTATTACCTCTGGTATTGATATTCACTGTAGCTAACGCTATCGTACCCGTCATGGCAGAGGGTGGCAGCAAATACAAAATACTGAGTAATCTGGCAATTACCGCGGCTATATCCGGCGGCGCTTTACTTCTTCTGCCGTCATTAGCCACGGCATTATTTCAATCCGTTTCGTATATGTAAGGAGGTACAACATGGAGCCGGAAAAAAGCATCGATGAAATTGAGGCTGAATTACAGGAAGTCAGGGATGAACTGAAAAGCATCCTCTTTGACATCCGCACCCATTTGATGGAGGTTCAATCTCCAATCCACAACGACCCGAAGAGTGAAAGACTCCAGGAAGAACTAAAGACGGAAAGGGGGTAAAGGACAATGGCAGGGGATAAAAGACTTGAGACCATGCAGGATGAACTCAAACTGCTCAAGGGAGAACTGAAGCAGTCGCTGTCCAGCGTACGTGACTACCTGCTAAACTTGGAGCTTCCCACGTCCGAGTTCTCAAATATTCTGGAAGCCCTCGGCGGTGGTGAAGGACAAACAGTGACCATGTCCGGCACCCTGGGCACGCCGGTGGATAACAAACCACCTGAAGAAACCCAGCAGGAATTTATTGAATCGGGGCCGGAGGAGATACCTCCCGAAGATGAAAACCTGATTGACGTGGAAGAACCTCCGGACGATGAACACCCGGAGGATGAACCTCATGCACCGGTAGAAGACAGCATTGTCAGTCAGAGTCAAGAGTCGGGCCAGGAAGAACCGAGGTTTACTGAAGATGAGCCTGCCGAGGATATTCAGCCCGGTGAGGACGCCCGGTTCGATGAGGACACCCGTCCTGAAATTCCCGAGGAACCGGGGGGAACTTTACAGCCGGAACTCGAGTTACCGCTGGCGGATAACCGGACGATGGAGCTTGACAGGACTCTTGCCGAGGCGAGTCTGGCGACGCCGAAGGTCAACATGCTGGCAAACCTGATAACCTGGGCGGCTAAAGCCAAGAAAGAAATAGGCTACGACCAGCTGGCTACATTTCTGGAGGTATACGGAATCAGCGGACATCTTTCTTCCGAGTTAAAAGAGGTTATCATCCACCTGGCGGAAATAACCACCGACAAACCTGAGATCGCCAACAATCCCGAGGTCTGGAGCCAGACAATGCTGTCACTGCACGGTATACTCACCGGAGGCGACGCCCCGCTTCATCCGCTGGTGCCGGTTCTGATGGATACCAACGGGGATGAACCGCTTACCGAGGAGGAATCAAACGAGGAAGAAGAACCGAAGGATATGCCGATAAAGTTAAAACTGGTATTTCCCAATGGTGACGGTAAGAGCAAGGAATTCTGTATCAACCTCACTCCCGAGGAGGATGATAGCGAAGAAACTACCCGACAGAGTAAAAATTAAAAGCTCCCCAACGAGAGAGGTGATTAGTCATGGCAGCGGATAAAAAAAAGAAGGAATATATCATTACCGCCGTACCGGAAGTGGACGAGAAACTCGGTGGAGGCATTCCACTGGGTTCTCTGTGTCTTGTCGAGGGACATTCCGATTCAGGTAAAAGCGTCCTGTGCCAGCACCTGACCAACGGCACCCTGATTACCGGTGAAATTTCAGTGGCTTATTACACCACCGAGAATAATATCAGGAGCCTGATAAGCCAGATGGACTCACTGGCGATGGACGTAATGGACCATTTCCTGGCGGACCATCTCCGTATTTTCCCAATTACCTTCCGTAGTAACATGCAGGGCGGACAAAAACCGTTCTATGTCCTTACCCACCACTTTTCGCGTCTGCCGCAAGACTACAAGCTTATCATCGTAGATTCTATCACACTGTTGATAGCCCATAGCAACCCGGTGGCCATTATCGACTTTTTCTCAAGATGTAAAGACCTGTGCGATGAAGGCCGGACGATAATCGTAGTAGCCCACTCGTATGCTTTTGAGGAGGATATTCTTTCCCGGACCCGCTCGCTGTGCGATGCCCGCTTCAAGCTCCGTCTGGAGCAGGTGGGGGATAGCATGATAAAACTCATGGAAGTCCTGAAGGTACGCGGCGCCGAGCGACCCACCGGAGATGTCGTTAGTTTTGATATCGAACCCAAACTCGGCATGAGGATAATCCCGCTTGCTAAAGCCAGAGTCTAGGAGACTAAATGATTCTTCTGCCGTTTGAAATTAAGCCCTGTCCCGGGGAATGCGGGAAGGAATGCGGGGCCAAGCTGGAAAGCTGCGATTTATACGCCAAGCTCCCAGCTGAGTTCCAGGAAGTCTGTAAAGAGAACCCGCATTTACTCCAGTACCTGCGTATACTTACCGACAATAATATCGATATGCCGCAGTATTACGAGAAAGTTACCCGGAGTTTAAAGGGGACAAAAAATCCCAACCTGATATACAAGGTCGGCAATGGTGTTTTTGTCCATGTGCTGGCCAACCCGGAAGATATCAGGGACCACTATATTGCCATTGAACCAAGCATTATCGATGCCCAGGAAAATACCCTCGATGATATAGAGCTGCGGCTAGCCGAGTATGTCGAGGAGCTGGAGGGAGTTAACGATTCTTCGAAACGACTTGAAATTATCATGGGAATCGTGGACAGGGTAGTCTCGGTAAACGGCCATAAAAGCCGTCAACCGGAGAAAGAGTCCGAGAAGAAACCTGATTCATCCAAGCCCAAGAAAGATAAAGGCAAGATACATGTAACTAAATTTCAGTACAACAGTCTGCGCTACCTTCTCCGGCGTAAACTGGAAGGAATGGGAGTCATGGACCCCATGATACTGGACCCCAATATCGAAGACATTTCCTGTTCCGGGCTGGGTAATATCTTCGTGGAGCATAAAATATTCGGGGGTCTCCGTACCAGCATCGGATTCGATACCAACGAGGCACTGGATAAATTCGTCATCGAGCTGGCCGAGGGCATCAAGCACCCCGTTACCTTCCGCGAACCGGTCGTCGATGCTACCCTGCCGGACGGCTCTCGTATTAATATCGTCTACGGTACCGATGTCTCCAAGAGAGGCAGCAACTTCACCATCAGGAAATTCAGCGATACCCCTTTAAGCATTCTGGAGCTTATCCAGTTCGGCGCCCTCAATTACGATATGGCCGCCTATCTTTCCATCATACTTCAGGAAGGTATGAATGTCTGGGTATCCGGGGAAACAGCTTCCGGTAAAACTACTCTATTGAACGCGCTCACCACCTTTATCCCGCCTGAGTCCAAGATAGTAAGTATTGAAGATACACCGGAAGTCCAGGTGCCGCACCACAACTGGATTCGCGGGGTAACCCGCGGCTCGAATAAGGGAGGCGATGCCTCGGAAGTATCCATGTTCGACCTGCTCAAGGCCGCTTTGAGGCAGAGACCGAATCTTATCATCGTCGGTGAGATTCGCGGCGTCGAAGGGGCTATTGCCTTTCAGGCTATGCAAACCGGTCATGCCTGTATGAGCACGTTCCACGCCGCGTCAGTATCCAAGCTTATCCAGCGTATTACCGGTAATCCCATTAACGTGCCCAAGACTTATGTCGATAACCTTAATGTCGTGGTCATCTGCCAGCAGGTCCGTCTGGCTAAAGGCGGCCTGGGCCGGCGAATAACCAGCGTTAACGAAATAGTCAGCTATGATTCGATAGGAGATTCTTTTTCTTTTATTGAAACCTTCTGCTGGAATCCGGTTGACGACTCCTTTCTATTCCGCGGGTACCAGAACTCCTACCTGCTGGAAAATAAAATAGCCCCACGGCGGGGACTACCGGAGGAAAAAAGAAGGCAGATATATAAGGTACTTAAACAGAGAGCCGAAGTCCTGAAACGTATGCAAGAACAGAAAAAATCCAATTTCTATGAGGTTTACGCAATACTAGCCAAGGCATACCGAGAAGGATATTTCCGATAAGAATATTCAGAAACTCGGCAGGCGCACCCTGCCGGTGGGGAGGTCTTAAATGCGTTTTAAGAGTTTGAAAAGTATCACACTGGGTAAACAAAAAAAGGAACCGGATAAAGATGAAGATAAGTTCAAAGCTATCGCGTCAGACCGCATTGCCAATATGGAAAAACGGATACACGGCAGAACCAAAGAACTGGAGGAAAAGGCTAAGCAAATACAGAACCTTTCACCTGAATCCGACATATCAGAACTGAACGGAGACATATCCAAGGGACCGCACGGGCCGTTAATTGAACTGACTCTGGAAAATAATGAAAAGCTGGATGAGGAAATCAAGCTGTCGGATGTAATTGGAGTTGATGAATCCGATGATGAAGATGACGAAGACGGCATAAAGCTGGTTGAAGTGAGTACTGCTCCAGTGATACCCCCGGAAATTGATGAAGAAGCTGATGAAGCTCCATCTGCTGAAGCCGGTGCCGCGCCATTCCCTCCTCCGGAAAATGAGGGGGAAGCCCCGGAAGCCCAATCTGCCGAAGCCAGTGCCACACCGTCCGATGCTCCGGAAAAGGAGGATGAACTCAAGCTGGATGACAGCAGTGATTCTCTGGGTGACCTCTTTGATGATGAGGAAGAAGAGGAGAATCCGCTGGCAAACCTTATCAAATCACTGCCCGATGTCAGCGCTCAGGAAATAATCGATGATTTAAATGAGATAAAAGGAATAATAAAAGAATGGCAGAAAAAATAAACCGGATATACCATAAGTTCCGCAGATTTCGTCCGAAGGGACTGGGGGAATACCCCGACAAAATAAAGGGTTATCTTGGTTGCGACCGAAATGCGGCGGATGTAGCCTGAAATTGTCAGGAAATTGTACTTAATTACCCTGGAAAATTCGTGCTATAAAAGCCGGTCGCGACCCAGATAATAACCCGTTCCCCGGACAACTGGGGAGGTTAATATATGAATAATAAACATATAAAAAAGGGACTGTGGACAAATATACACTTCAGGTATATTATCGCCATCACGGTGTTCTGCTCTCTTATTTATTATCTACCTAATATCAGCCATCAACTCGGCTGGACGTCCCTTTATAATTCCCTCAACGGCCTGCATGATTTCTACGGGATTGACTTCCTGGGATTGATATTCTTCGCTCCGGTGGTTTATACGGCCTATATGCTCGGGGTAATACCAGCTATACTGGCCGCGCTCGTTGCGATGCTGATACTGCTGCCCCATTCCATACTTTATGACAATTATCCGAGCGCTCTATTCAAGCCTACCGCTTTCGTTATTATCCTCAGTGCCGTGGGTGCCGTGGTAGCCATGCTGCAAAAGAGTGAGGCGCAGCATCGTCAGAGGATGAAAGAGATGAAATGCCTCTATGATATCGGTATGGCTACGGGAGAAAGCCGTTCTCTTGACGAATTTCTCATAAAGGTTGTCGCCCTGATCCCCTACGCGATGCAATCGCCGGAGGAAACCAGTGTCAGAATTACCGTTCATGACCAGGAATATAAAAGCCCCAATTTCCAGAAATCCTTCAGTAAAATAACCGAAAATCTGGTAGTTAGTGGCGAAACGATAGGCCTTGTAGAGATATATTCAACCCGCGATAATCCTTATTTAAAAAAGAGGAACCACCTGACCAAGACACTCGTCGAAAGAATCGGCGGGGCTATCCGGCAGATGGAACTGGAGCAGTCACTCCGGAACTACTACGAACAGCTCGAAAACGAAGTCGATATCCGTACCAAAGACCTGGAGCAGGTCCAGGAGAAGCTCATCCGTTCCGAGAGGCTGGCGGCCGTCGGGGAACTGGCTTCCGGGGTAGGCCACGAACTACGCAATCCCCTCAACGTGATAAGGAACTGCGTCTACCTGCTTAAAATGACATACCTGGAGAAAGATGAAGAAGAAGCGGTGAATACGCTGACCGTCCTCGATAAACAGATCGATATCGCTAACAAAATCGTTACCGATCTGCTGGACTTCACCCGCATTACGCCGCCGTCACAGGTCAAGGTTGATATCAAGAACATCATTAATGAAAGCCTGTCCTGGATAACGGTACCGTCTCAGGTCACCGTTAAGGCGAACCTCAACGGTCATGCGCAGGCAATAAGAACCGACCCCGAACAAATAAGCCGCGTCTTCGCCAATCTAATCTCTAACGCCGTACAGGCTATGAGCGTGCCCTCACAGGAAAAGGGGGCGAAACTGAATATAGATACCGACGAGAAGAATGGCTTTCTCTATGTGAAATTCCAGGATAACGGAGGCGGTATTAAGAAAGAAAACCTCGATAAGATATTTGAACCGCTTTTTACCACCAAGCCGAAAGGCATAGGACTTGGCCTGGCCATATCAAAAAGGCTTGTTGAACAGAACGGCGGTAGTCTTGAGGTTGCCAGCCGGATAGGCCGGGGAACAACATTCACAGTAAAACTACCGATAGAGAAAAGGAGTGAAGCCTAGATGAATGATGAACTTGCGATTCTAGTGGTCGATGATAATGAAGACTTGCTCGAGACATTCGCCATGATTTTAAAGCGGCGGGGTTTTTTTGTAGAGACCGCCGGTAACGGAGCTTCTGCCGTCGCTAAATTTAAATCTCAGAACTATGATATTGCCTTAATGGATATCGTCATGCCGGAGATGAACGGCGTGGAAGCTTTCCGGAAAATAAAAGAAATGCAGCCCGGCGCCACGATAATACTGATGACCGCCTACTCTGATGAAGAACTGATACAGCTGGCCAAAGCCGAAGGCGCCCGACACATCGTCCATAAGCCAATCAGAGTCGAGCAGCTGATTGAGCTTATCATCAAGACAGCAAGTGACCAGCCGATTCTGGTGATTGATGATGATGCCGATATCTGTAATTCACTATCCAGGGTACTGGAACAGCAGGGATACGAAGTGCTGACCGCCAGCAGCGGTGAGGAGGCAATCGCTATAGCTCAGAAAAACGCCTGTCAGATGGCTTTTATCGATGTTAAGCTGCCGAACATAGACGGACTGGAAACTCTGCTGCAATTAAAGGAGATTAACCCTGAAATCCTGACAATAATGATGACCGGGTTCCGCAATGAGGTCAAAGAGGCACTCGAAAAAGCCCAGGCAGCCTCGGCGATAACCTGTCTTTACAAGCCGTTTGACCCCGCCGAAGCTACCGATATCGTTAAACAGATAGGTAAAAAAACACGTCATTCCGGGTGAATGGATGAAAGATAAAGAAAGCATTCTGGTAGTCGATGACGACCTTGACTTTCTGGAGATTATTAAACGTATTCTGGAAAACAAGGGATATATCATCGATACCGCTCCTTCGGCTAACGAGGCGTTATCCCGGCTGAAAGAACGTTTCTTCAACGTGGCCATCCTGGATATCAGCCTGCCCGATGCCGATGGCACCGAGTTGTTATCCAGCATTCTCGAGATACACCAGGATATAATCGCCATCATGTTGACCGGGCATTCCTCGATACAGAACGCGGTAAAATCACTGACCCGCGGCGCTTTCGCTTATTTAGAAAAACCGCTGGACACATCCAATCTACTTTCGGTAATCGAACGCGGCCTGGAGAAACAACGACTGGTGATTGAAAACCGGCAGTTACTGGAAGAGCTGGAAAAACATAACCGCGTCACCAATACCCTTCTTAACGTATCGCAGGTAGTATCGCAATCTCTCAACCTGCAGCAAATCCTGGATTCGGCGCTGGAGCGAGTCGTCCAGTGCACCGGCCTGGAAGCAAGTTTTATTTACATCAAAGAAAACGACAGTTTGATGCTCAAAGCTCATCACGGTCTATCACGCAGAATAACCGAAGCCATGCTTAAAGAAATAACCCTTGACGGGAATACTATGAGTCGTATTTTCAAGCAGGGCTTCCCCGAGACTATTGAAGACATAAAAAAGCATACCGGTTCAGACCTTGATTTCTTAATTAGAGGAAGTTTCCGTTCCTTCGCGGGAGTCCCCTTGACCATTCTGGGAGAGAGTATCGGCGTGGTGGGATTAACTACCAGTTTCGCCGGTTATTTCAGCACCAATAATATAGAGCTTTTTACCGGTATCGCCCGCGAGATAGCTATCGCCGTGCGCAATGCACAATTATACGAAGAAGCATCCAGCGTCAAGGCTCTGAGAGAACTCGATGCGATGCGTACCGAGTTCCTGGCGAACGTATCCCATGAATTACGTACACCATTATCTGTAATCAAGGGTTCGGCGAACAGCCTGCTGCAACCGGACGTGATTTTCGACGAGCAAACGAGGCACGATTTCCTGACATCGATAGACCGCGACGCCGATACGCTGACACGCCTGGTGGACGACCTGCTTATAATGTCACGACTCGAAGCTGAAGCCCTTGAGGTCAAGAAAAAACCCCATCAGCTTACTGAAGTAATCGACGCGATTAAAGACAGGCTGGAAAACCTGACCGCCAGACACCATCTTTACATTCAAATTCCCGATGAATTACCGCCGGTTCCCATCGATGACGGCCGTATCGGCGAAGTCCTCACCAACCTGGTGGAAAACGCCATGAAGTTCTCCGAGGACAACACCAGTATTGTCATTGAAGCGTGTTATAATGATAAAGAAGTGGTTGTCAGCGTTTCCGATGAAGGCATCGGCATCCCTGCGGAATTACAGCAGAAGATTTTCGAACGGTTCTTTCAAGGGGAAGGCCGCAAGGCCGGGCGGAGAAAAGGTACCGGTCTGGGACTGGCCATCTGTAAAGGGATAGTCGAGGCACACGGAGGTAAAATCAGGGTGGAAAGTGAACCGGGCAGAGGCGCTAAATTCAGCTTTACTCTGCCGGTGGACTAAAGGGAGAACAACCATGGATAAAAAACGTATACTAATCGTCGATGATGACCCGGCAATACTGAGATTGCTCGGGACGAATCTCAAAGCACGCGGTTACGAGGTAGTAACCGCAACCAACGGAGAGGAATCACTGGAAGAGGTGCAGAATAGCTTTATCGACCTCATCATACTCGACCTCATGATGCCCAAAGTAGACGGGGTGGAAGTCTGCCGGCGTATCCGTGAATGGTCCAGCGTACCGATTATCATACTCAGCGCCCGCGGCGACGAGAAAGACAAGGTAAAGTGCCTGGAACTAGGCGCGGACGACTACCTGACCAAACCTTTCGGTATCGCTGAGCTTCTTGCCCGGATTAAGACGGCCTTTCGCCACCGCGGCGACCCCACCGTGCCCCCGACCCAGGCGAACTTTGTCTGCGATGAACTTGAAATCAATTACGCTAAAAGGCGTGTCATGGTAGGAGGCAAGGAAGTAACACTTACCCCCACCGAGTACTCCATGCTGCAGCACCTTGCCGTTAATTCCGATAAAGTCCTCACCCACAGTATGCTCCTGCAGAGTGTCTGGGGCAACGAATATTCATCGGAAAAAGAGTACCTGCGTGTCTTTGTCGGCCGGCTGCGCCGCAAACTGGAGCCGGACCCCAAAAATCCCCGGTATATCCAGACTATCCCCGGCGTCGGCTATCACCTGGCGACCACGAAATAAATCCAACTGATTCTCAGCGAGAGAGTAGAAGGGAGCTGTAACGGCTCCCTTTTTCATTTGTCTAATTCCCGTATTTAGGAGTAAAATCAGGTTAACTAATTCCTGATATCAATTATATAGCCTCTGTATAAACCTATGAATAAACATCAAACTACTACCTACGGCTGGCCAAATTGTCCGGAGACGTTGCGGCGTACCATCGATGACATTCTTAATTTCTATCTTAACGTCCTCAAAGAAAACCTCACCGGATTCTACCTCCACGGCTCGCTGGCTATGAGTTGTTTCAATCCTCTCTCCAGTGATATAGATATTATAGCTGTCGTCCAGCGTAAGCTGACCATATATGAAAAGAAAGCGATAATAGATAACCTTCTTCACATCTGCGACGTACGTACTGAAATGAGCATTGTAACCACAGACAGTATTAAAAACATGGAATACCCGACTCCCTTCGAACTTCATTACAACCATGACCATCGTAAACAGTATGAGAATGGGACCGCCGATTTGACAGTCGAACGAAGTGATGAGGATTTAGTGTTGCATTTCGAGGTTATCCGGCAACGTGGCATTTGCCTTTACGGAGAGTCTATTGAAAAGATGTTCCCGAAGATAACAAAAGAAAAGTGTATCCCCTCAATTGCCAATGAGCTGGACTGGATTAATGAGAAATACAACACTCTTCCGGCAACATACATCATACTCAATCCCTGCCGTGCCGTCGCTTTTCTCAGGGAAGGTGCTTTCATGTCCAAGAAAGAAGGTGGTGAATGGGCACTTGCCAACCTTCCCGCCCGGTTCTCTGACACTATCACCCGGGCACTCGCCATCTACACGGGTTCTGAAGATATCGAGCATCCTGCTAGAGATATCCTTCACGATATTGTGGAGTATGCCAGGAGAGAAATTACCCGATATTCAACCGGTTAACAAAACAATAGTTTTATAAAAGGAGTTTTATGAAAGCAGAAGAAATGGAAGCCCGGCTTAAGGCGCTGGAGAAGCAGGTAGGCCTTCTGGATGACACTAACGAGGTAAAACGGCTGCAGCGTGTCTATAGTTATTATGTCCAGCACATGATGCGTGATGAGATATACGACTGCTTCGCCGACCATCCGGACGTACGGTTGCACTGGCTAGAAGGCACCTGGCTGGGCAAGGAAGGCGTCAAACGATATTTCGGCGTTGGCTCGGACAGGCCGGAACCGCCGCCCGGTTTCCTGCACCAGGTAATGCCCATTGCCGGCGCCGTTGACGTCGACCCCGACGGCCAGAGAGCCAGGGGACGCTGGTATTCGTTCGGGGGAGTTTCCGTACCGCGCCAGGAGGACGGCAAATTCAACTGCTCCATTGTCGGCGGTCTCTATGAAATCGAATACATCAAGCAGAACGGTGTCTGGAAATTCCTGACTATCGACTGGATTATCCCCTTGAACATTAAAATCCCGGGAGACGCCTGGGTACCGCCGGAAGCCATCGGCGAGACAATAATGGATTTCGAAGCGCCCGACCCCGATATTCCCCCTGCCGCCGCCGACCCGCGGTTTCTCTCCGGCTATATCTTCCCCTTCCACTATAATCACCCGGTCACCGGCAAACCGACCTCCGAAGGGGACAAGAATTCGCGGTTGATTCAAGCGAAAAACAAAGGTAAAAAGTAAATCTTTCTTTGGTATTTAAGAAAGAACTGAAATGACAAGGAGAATAAGAATATGGCCACCAAAACCAAATACGGAAAACGCATTTTAACCAAGAAACTCATCCGTGATATACCCCATTACACCGGCAAGTCCATCGTGGCACACGACGGCGAACTGGACGAGGACTGCAGCCTAGGTTATCACTGCATCTCCAAGCCGATGTCCTTCGATCACCCGCACTCCCACGATTTCCCCGAGATGCTTTGCTTCATCGGGGGCAACCCGCTGGATATTACCGATTTCGGGGCGGAAATCGAGTTCACCATAGGCGGCGAAACGCACCTGATTACTACCGCCGCCGTCGTCTCCATCCCCGGTAATGTGACCCACTGCCCCATCAAAATCAAGAAAGTAACCAAACCCATTATCTTCATGGAGGTCTCGCTTGCCCGTATCTGGAAGCCTTCCGGCCCGCCGCCGCCCAAGAAGAAAGCGGCCACTAAAAAGGCTACTAAAAAAGCGTAATATTCTTACCGATTTTTAAAGACAATCCGATATTTCGACAGGAAGGATTGATAAAATAGCTGAAACGAAGTACGGCAACCGCATATTAAGGAACGCATTTAAGACGCACCACCAGCTGGAAGGACTGTCCGCCAACGGCGACGAAATGGACGCCGACTGCATCATGACGCACCACGTCATCTACAAGCCGGAACTCATGTTAAAGGAGCCCCATTTTCACAGCGATTTCCAGCAGCTGCTCTGCTTCCTCGGGACGAACCCGATGAACGTCCGCGACTTCGGCGGGGCGGTGGTCGAGATATGCCTGGGCGAGGAAGAGGAAAAACACATTATCGATTCTCCGGCCATCGTCTCCATCTCCAGGGGATTACCCCACGGACCTCTCAACTTTAAAACCATCCCCAAGCCCATAATATTCCTAGAAATCATGCTGGTACGTAAATACCACATGGAAAAGCTGAAAAAGTAAATCCCGATCCCCGCCCATATAACGCTATCTCGGAGGGATAATACATTATCCTGTGGTCTTTCACAGGTTAATCGCAGCTGTTCGTTTTCTCCCACCGAATGCAAAGCCTCTATTTGTTTATATCTAATAGCTTGACGTTTTAAACGCTTGTTTTCTTTGTCTACTGCCTTCCCGCCGAATCATTAATAAGTTATTTATCTTATCTCCCGCCTCGTTTATGCTCCGTTTACCGTTCGAATGTTAGTCTTATATGTGTCAATAACGAGCCAAGGGAGGCAGTAATGATAGCCAAGACCAAGATCCTCACCATCAGCCGCGACCCCGTACTGTTGAACTTCGTGGAACGCGAACTCAGCGATGGTAAATACGAGACAGTCAACACCCAGCACAACGGTATCCAGCTCAAAGATATCATCGACGTCGAGCAGCCCAGCTTTATTATCCTGGATATCGTCATGCCGTCACTCGACGGAATCGGGGTATGTTTACAGCTTC
>CAYVPT010000010.1:0-1721 GCA_964453865.1 uncultured Dehalococcoidaceae bacterium | reverse complement strand
GCAGACCCCCGTTGTTATGCTCACTACCTGGGATACCGTCGACGGACAGGTCAGGGGACTTAACCTCAGTTCCGATAGCTATCTAACCGAGCCTTTCGATGGCGACATCCTGAAAAAACGGATAAAAGATACCTTGAAAAGACAGAACCACAGTGACCTTCAGCCGAATATACGCACCTACAGAAACTGAAAAGAATCGCCAAGATACCGATTAATCGGGAGGAAAGACAATATGATAATACTCTGGGTAAGAAAAAGGAAGACGGATGAGAAGAAACGCTCCTCCAAGAATGACAAGGATTCTTTCCAAGAACACGACGAACTGATGAAGAAGTTTCGCTTCTCTCACCCGGACCCGGATATGAAAATCACCACACCCAAGAATATTCTGACCACGGACGGCAATTTACTGGCTCCGGTATACAGAGTAAAAATCGGGGAAAACACCCAGAACTAACTAATTTTATTTTTGAAATCGACCCCCGAGTCTCTTATAATGTCTGATACTCGGGGTGCAATGAAAGCTCTCCTATAATAACAGGAGAGCTTTTTATATGTGGCTGGAGAGCCTCGTTTCTATTGCTACAACAAGTCCCGAAGTGATACAATGGTGAACAGCAATTGTAGCCAGGGCCGCTAGCTCAATTGGAAGAGCAGATGACTCTTAATCATCCGGTTGGAGGTTCGAGTCCTCCGCGGCTCACCATTGGGTTCCATAGACAGAACTTCATCCGTTGCCATGCGGTTTTCCTCCACAGGCATTGGTATAGTATAGCTGATAGCTACCTTCCCGGGTTCATAGTCAATTCTTTTAATGAATGATCTTAAAAATGCTTTCTGCTCAGTAATCGTTCCCTCCGCAAGTAACGCACGGAAATCTTTGGTATACTCGATTAGCTGTGAAGTATCCAGCCTGTCAGGTGCATCGGATGCAATTACATCCCGAATCTCATCCCTGGTCTTCTGAACTAATGACTGTTGTGCTCTGAGCTCTCTGATTCTGGGGGCACAATCATCTTCAGCCATAGCCCCGTTCTCAAACGCTACGAATTATTTAAATAGTTTGTCGCTGACTAATTTAAGCTGCTGCTCTATTTCAACTAATCTATCTTGGCCTTTTTTTGCGGATTGTCCGTTCTCTTCATTTACCATTTCAACTAGTTGCGTAAGGTTGTCTTCGGTCATTATTTTGTCCTTCAGCTTTTCAATAATGAAGCTCTCAATCTTATGTTTAGGTAACCAACCGCTGTCACAGGCTTTCGGGTCATGACGTAACCCATGGTTACAACGATAATAGAGGAATTTGCCCGATTTGACCGAACACCCTATCATGTAGGCTCCACATTTTTTACAGTGTAGCAATGAGCTTAGTAAATATCGGCTGTGGACCGTGCGAGGATGTCTGAAAGTAGATTTCCTGTCATCTATCATGTATTGAAGTCTACCAAAGTCAGACTGGGAAATAACAGGCGGATGTGCACTGGTGAAGCGGATTATTTCTCCATCAGGTTTTTTCCAAACCGCTGTGCCTGTATACACCTCATTGGTCAGTATCAAGTTAACTTTGTTTTTACTCCAAAGCTTGCCCGTCCTAGTTCGCATCCCATCTCTATTTAGTAGCTTTGCTATTTCTTTTTCTCCATATCCAGTGAGCCCCAATTCAAAGACCCTCTTTACAACAGGCACCTCCGACTCTTCTAATTCCAATTTAGACTTCTGGG
>CAYVPT010000009.1:0-20653 GCA_964453865.1 uncultured Dehalococcoidaceae bacterium | reverse complement strand
CGTCAAGTACGGGAACACCGCTTGTCAGGAGTTCGACCGTTTTACCGTTCTTGCACCTGTTCATGTTGGTAAATTCCTTAAATGGCTGTTTTTGGGCAAAAGCTCCGAAGGCTGCTTTTTTCAACTTCTCCCTCTCTTCGGGTAGGAAGAAATCATAAAAGTGCTTTTTCAATACCTCTTCGGGTTTGTATCCCAGTATCTTCTCCACTACGGGACTTGAATAGGTGTACTTTCCCTTGCTATCAACCTCCCATATCCACTCTAAGGCGTTATCTGCAATGTCACTGAACCTTCTCTCTCTTTCCCTGAATGCCTCTTCAGCCCGCTTGCGTTCGGTAATATCGGTGCCTACGACGAGGGCGCAGGGCTCATCGCCTACGTTGATAAATTCGGTGGAGATGAGCTTGGTACGGATTTCGCCCGACTTCGTGCGGAACTGGGATTCTTCATTATGCATCCTTACCCGCTTCCGGATATTTCCGACTATTTTATCTCGCTGCTTGGCATCCACAAACATATTGAAGTCACTGGCACTTTTCCCGAGTAGTTCCTCCCGGGTGTAGCCGGTAGATTCGATATAGCTATCATTGACATCAATAAATGCATTGTCTTTCAGCGAAGAAATAGAGATAGCTTCGGGGCTGGCACGGAAAGCCTTGGAGAATTTCTCTTCCGACTCCTTTAACGCCTTCTCCATTCGTTTACGCTCGGTGACGTCCCGGCACACGCAGAAAACAAACTTTTGTCCCTCGATTGTTGCCCCGTTGGTACTTATTTCAACTTCAAAAGTCGTGCCATCCTTACGCCGGTGGTATGTCTCGATGTGGTCACCGGCTTCGGTAACGGTACTTATCATTTCCTTCAGTTGCTCTTTTGTATATTGTGTATCCCAGTCCCATACGTGAAGTTTTGAGGTTTCCTTTTGAGAGTAGCCGAGCATCTCGGCAAATCGGCGGTTGGCCTCATATACCCCACTGTTCTGGTCGAGGATAACAATTCCGTCACGTGACTGCTCGATAAGGATACGCCGCCAGGTTACCTCGTTTTCCAGTGCCTTCTGCATCCGTTTACGTTCGGTGATATCGCGGAAGACCCCCTGTATTACCTCTCTATCTCCCATTTTGATGACGCTTGCCGAGAGGTCGCAATGGATATGAGAGCCGTCGGCGTGCTGGATTATAATGTCATCGCTGACGACAATCCCTTGCTTCACGTGCTCGCGGAAAATCTGTTGGTATTTCTCGGCCAGTCCCCGGGGGTGAAGCTCTGACTGGTGTCTGCCTACGATTTTCTCTTTGGGCAGGCCCACCAGCCGGCATCCGGCCGGGTTGATATCGAGCAGTATCCCGGTCTGCGTATCTGCCAGGATAATGGTGTCCTTGGCATACTCGAAAAGGCTCCTGAATTTCTCTTCGGACTCCCGGAGTATTTTCTCAGTCCTCAGGCGCTCACCGAGCTGAAGCTCGATTTCAGACTGGTCATGTCGGCGGATAGCCGCCGTCACTATTACCAGGAAAAAAATCATTGATAGAAAGGCAAACATCTGGGACAGACTCGCACTATCTATGATGCTAAAAGGCGCAATCGCTATCAGAAGTACAAGGTAGGTAATGCCGATAATTATCGTAAGGCGGATGGATAACAGCAGACCTGAAATAAGCAGGGGCAGGGTCAACCACATCAATGTTGCTGCCGTATACGCCTGGTCGGTACTAAAGAGAAAGGCATAAACAGAGGGGAAAGCGGTAATTGATACGGCAATTACGATGGCTACCAGGTAATATTTGGTCCGACTGAAACCGTAGCCGATTATACATACGGAAGAGGTAATCGCCAGCGGTACCCACAGAGTATCGCTGGCATTTTTCAGGTAGATGCTGCCCCATACAGTGTTGATGGCGAACAACAGTAAAAAAGCTGACAGCAGCTTTAACCGTCGGCGGAGGTTTTTTTCAAGACCGGCCGGCGGTTCAATAAGCCACCCCACGATGATGGCAGCATAACGGAATATTCCGCCCATGATATTACGCATATGGACTGACCCTGAGGTCATAAATTCCTATCTGGAGTTTTCTAATCCTCCGTACTTAATAGCCGGTACTTGCCTGGGTGACCAGCCCGGTGGTACCGCAGGAATAGGTGCCCTTGGTTGTGGCGGTCCGCAGGTAATCGGGGTACAGCGCTCTGCCCGTGGGGAAGGACGACATATTAGCCGTCGCCGCCGTGGCTGTAACCGATGTTATGTGGGTTTTTGCCATCATCGTGTCCATGGCGGTCTGGACGGTTATCAGCTCGGCTTTGGCGGCTTCCACCTGTCCTTCGCCGGCGAGGCCGGTAACATTGGGCAGGACTACCGCCGCCAGTACACCCAGTATCGCGACGACGATGAGCAGTTCTACCAGGGTAAAACCTTTACTGTCGTGTATTTTCCTGAGTAACTTACGCATGATGTTACCTCCCGAATTTTTATTCCTTTGAATCCTTTTCATTTTCAACCTCCCTGTTTTTTTCGGCTTGAATGCCGTTTTTTCACTTCATCATGGCGTTGCCTCTCTCATTATCTGGTCGGTGTTATTACTCGGATGCATTGTGGTGGTGCTTAAGGTCTGTTCTCGAAGCGGGAGTTTCGGACGGGCATATTATACTTGCTTAAAAAACTGGAAAAATTGGTTCTTTCGATGCGGAAATGACCGCCGGGAAGCTTGAATGCCGGCAGCTGTCCGGTGTTAATCCACCGTAATACGGTAGTATTGCTGACGCCACAATGCTTGGCAATAAAACCCACAGATATATATTCCGGGGCCCACTGTTTAAGTGTATCCTGCAAGTTACCCTCCCTTCTGCTTCACGAGCCATCAATATCGTTCTCAATAATGGTAACTGTCAGTATATTTGCCGCTAGCAGTGTTCGCTACGTTTGAAGTATATGAAAATCGAGTCACAACGTTATCACAGAGCATTGGTAGAAGATTACAGGAATATCACAACTGTGGTTACGTGATACAGGCTTTTTTCACGGTATGTGTGAGGATTCAGGGAATATTGTGAGTATAAGGGAAAACCGGGGAGGGCGTTTGGCGGGTATTATTAATGCCGGCTTCCTCCCCCCGTGAGGAGAAGAAGCCGGCATATGAAAAAGGAGACAGTTTTAAGCGGCTTTTCTTCTGGTGCGGGTTCGCCAGATAACTATTCCGGTGATAATGCCGACTGCGGCGATACCCGTGATAAGCCACAATAATATCGATGATGTCCCGGTGTCCGGTGCCGAGGTTTCGGGCATGATGGGCGTTGTTTCAAGGGTTGCCTCCGGTGTCTCGGAAGGTGATACCGTTTCCGGCTGGGCTGTCGGTACCTGTTCCGGTTCGCTCGCCGCCGGTGATTCCATTATCTCGGTCGGTGCCGGTGCCTCTTCCGCTTCGGCGGTTATCTCCCTGACGGTCACTTCGGCAGTCATCCCGTTGACGTTTATCGTATAGGTGCCGGACTCATCCGGTTGATAGATAAAGTCGACCTGCTGGCTGGCGTACCCGGCCAGGCTGACTGTTTCCACCTGTATTAAGGTCTCGTTGATGATAAGAGTCACCTCACAGTCGCCGGTAATTTTACTGGTATTGGTTATAATGGCCGTGATGGTAACGGTATCGTCGGGGTAGATAACCGGCGGCGCTACTTTGAGACTGGTGATATCAAAGCTGGCTTCGAGCGTGCGTGCCAGAACGGCGAAAGTTGAGAAGTGACTTACCGGAGCGGTTATGGTGTTTTCGACTGTGTCAATGGCGCAATCTTCCAGCTCAATCCAGCTTCCGTTCTCCCAGGTAGCCACGACCAGGTCTGACTCGGAGAATTCACCAGGTATCGAGGACTCCCGGTAATCGAATTTCACGTATATCGGCGGGTCGAAAGTGGCGCCGCCGGGGCCGATATCGTAACCGGTTCCGACTATCGCGGCATCATCGGGAGGTTCGGGAGCAGAATTCGATTCCTTGATGGATACCGAAGTTAGTCTGTTCCCCAGCCTGTTTTTACCGACGGTGTTCTTCGGTATGCTGATTTCCACCTTACCATCGGCTGACTCCGCCCTCACTTCGGAGGTAAATTTGCCCGTGCTGGTGACGTAATCAAGCGTAGAAGTTACCCCGCTGGTGCCGCCGCCGCCGCCGCCACCACCGGAATATACGATTACCACTTCTGATGGTGGCGGTTCTTCCGTCGCAATCAGTGTCCAGGAACTGAAGTGGTCGGGCGAGGCATAGGCAACCTTATTGGTGGTATCTACGGTGGTAGTCACTTCTTTCCATTCGCCTGTGTCGGGGTCGAGATATGCCACCTTCAGGTTTTCTTCATCAAGACCGGCGGCCTCAAGGTCAGCCGGGTCAAACGGGAAGCCGATATCCCACTCCACGCCGTCTACGGGCGAGCTGGACTCGATATTGGTGACTCTTCCCAGCATGTCGGTAGCGCCCTCCGGCAGTGTCGATAGGGTTTCCGGAGGTACATCGTACTTGGTGGGAGTGATGGTGCTGGCCTCGCCTCCATCGTTGATAATGCCATTGATGGTGATGATGTCACCCCAGGGGGCTGTCATGTCCATCGGCGTGCTCGAGGTTACCGTAGACGGATCAAGCATCGGCGAAGCGTAGGCCGCCATGGCTGTCCCGGTAGGAGTGCAGATAACCATTACATCGATGCTGTGAGTCAGGGCACCGCTGGTACCGGTGATTCTGAATGTCCAGTTGCCGGGCTGAGCGCTGGCACTCGTCGTGAAGACGACCGTTTGTTTGCCCAGGCCGGTATTAACGGATGGTGTCACGCTGCCGGTTGTGTAGCTGATGGCCGTCGGCCAGGTGGCATTCGGATTGCTCATAGCCACGGTCAGAGTCACGGTGCCGGTAAAGCTGTTGAAAGCTTTTACGGTGACCGTGGTGTTGGCCGTGGAGTTCGAGCTGATAGGTATTGTATTCGGTGCCAGGCCGATAGCAAAGTCGGGTGTATCGGCGGGTGGCACCACGTTGAGCGTGATACTGCGTGTCTGGGTGATGGCACCACTGGTGCTCGTGATGGTCAGCGGATATCTTCCTGCCGTGGCCCCGGCCGGGACATTGATGGTCAGCGTGGCTGTGGTCGGCGTGGCGATGCTCGGCGTAACGGTTGCCGTGGGCAGGATGCTGGAAGTGGCGCCACTGATAGCGCTGAGTCCGGTGACACTGATGGCAACCGCGGACTGGAAGCTACCCATCGGCTCAATCTTGATGATAGCCGTGCCGGAACCGCCTCTGGGTATATCAACCTTCATGGGATTGGTGTAGAGAACGAAGGAATCTACTGCTGAAGGTTTCAGGCTGAAAGGCCTGTCGATAACGATGCCGCTGGTATTACCGGTAACTCTGACCGGGTAGATACCGGCGTTCATCGAAGGGGCGGTGATAACGGCGGTGAAAGTGCCGTCCTGGGCCGCAGTAACGGTGGCCGGTACCGTGGTGATACTATCACCGGCGAATTTTACCGCCAGGGTCTCGCCGGGAGTAAAGCCCGAGCCGGAGAGACTTATATCGGTATCGGCCATGCCGCCCGATGGCGATATATTCAGGTTAGCTCCGGTGGATATCACCATCAGGCCGAGCGGTACTGCCCTGGCGATGGTGCTGGTCCTGACTTCAAGCGGGATATCATACGGGCCCATCGGTGTCGCCGCGTCAACGTTGATGATAGTGATGACAACCAGGTCTTCACCGGGTACCGGGTTCAAGGCTACCGGGGCGATGACTTCTCTGATACCGCCCGGAGTGCCCATGTACTGGCCGATGGTGTTGCCGGCGGAGTCCTTGAAAGTGGCGGTAATCCCGGGTCCCAGGTAGCCCACACTGAACTGGACCGCCTGGTTGAAGCCGTTTTTAGAGTTCAGTTTTATAGTGGCATTACCACTCTGTCCCTGAGTCATCTGGAGGAACTGCGGTGAGACAGTCAGGAAGAAATCGGCGCCGGTGGCCGGGACAATATTGAACGGGCACTTGGTAGCCATGGTGCCGTCGCTGGCTTTAATGATATAGGCTCCGGGCGGTACCTGGCCAGCCGGGGGAACGGTAATTTCCGTAGCCCAGGTCCCGTCGCTCGATACGTTTATTGTCCCGGGGGTAATATCTACCGGTGAAGCCGCACCGGGAGGCGCTGCGGTCAGGGTGATAGTGCTATTGACGGTAAAACCGGCGCCGGATATACTGATGTGTTCGCCGGGTCTGGCCTGGGCCGGATTGATAGTGATGGCGGCATAGCCTTCGCCGGCGCCGATGTCGGGCATTACGTTGAAGCCCAGTGGCATAACTAACGTTTCACTGCCGCTGACGCCGCGAATACTCAGAGAATATGGACCGGACGGGGTGCTGGCACTGACATTGAGCGTCAGCGTGGCACTCCCGGAGGTACCGGGGGTGACGGTAACTTTATTACTCGGTGTGAAAACAGCCGTAATACCGGGCGCCAGCCCGTCAACGGACAGTGTTATATTGGCAGCGGTGGTACCCACCGATTGTACGGTGACCACGGTCGTGCCCTGTCCGCCCTGGACCACCGGCGGCAGGTAAGGCGGCGATGTTTTCAGGATAAATTTTGACTGGGAGCTTCTGATGGAGAACGGACGCGCGTCGTAGAAATAGCCGCCGAAACCATCGGCTACCTCCACCCTGACGTCATAGGTGCCGGGAGTTAAGCCGGTAGGCATCTGGAAGACGCCGCTGAAGTTACCGTTGGCGTCGGTGACAAGGGTCGCCGGGATGGCTATCGGCTGCGCGCCGAAGGTAAGGCTGCTGACACTCTGGTTAGCCGGGAACCCCGTCCCGGAGAAAGCTATCTTGTACTGTTTGTCGGTATAGCCGGCCGGAGCGTAGTCGGGGTCCAGAGTAAACTTGGGCATCTGGAAGCTGGCCGGCGGCATCACACCGAAGCTGAAAGGCATCATCCTGGTCTCGCCGTTGCTGACGCCGCGTATGTTCAGGGAGTACATGCCCGGACCGGTGGAGGCCCGGGTGGTGATGGTCAGCCCGGTGCTGCTGGAGCCTCCCGGCGGTACGGTGATACTGGGGCTATCGAAAACACCGGTGACTCCCGGCGGTAGCCCATCGACGTTTAGCTGTACGGTCAAAGCCTGACCGGTAGATTCAACATAGATAGTGGTATTGCCCGAGCTCCCCTGTTCTACGCCGGCTATGAAGCCCGGCACGACATTGAGTTTGAAGGTCACGTTGGCATCATCGATGAAGAACGGCTTGGCGATGAATACCGGTTGCGTGCCCGATATAGCTTCGACTTCGACCATGTACTGGCCGACCCCGTAGCCGCTGGGAACGTTGAAGATAAGGTCGGCGTTGCCGTTACTGTCGGCTGCGGTGCTGGCCGGTATGGGTAGTTCCCTGCCGGCAAAGCGCAGGTGCGTGAAGTTAGCACCGACCGGGAAATCAGTAGCTCGAATGGTTACCTTGGTTTTCACCGGTCCGGCGGTGGGATTGAGGGTAATCTCGGGGAACCAGATACCCTGTTCCTCCATCCACGTGGTGTCTTTGAACATCGTCGACGGCTGTATCTCAAACTCAAAGTGTGTGTAGAAGGTCTTCAGGTTGTCGCCGATAGTGGCAGTACCCTTGATTTCAGCGCCGTAGTGGCCCGGCGGGATGTTGGTCGGCGACAGGGTCAGGGTAGCGCTGTTCGAGCCGCCCGGTGTCAGGTTGACCTGAGTAGCGGAGAAAGAAGTACTGACACCCGGTGGAATTTTTTCCACGGAAAGGGTGACGTTAGCCGCGCTGCCCGTGGACTTGACGCGAATCAAAGTCGAAGCATTTCCGCCGGGTTCAATCGGTGGCAGCCAGTTCGGCTCAGCCCAGATAGTAAACGCGGCATCGGCGCTGGTCACCTGGAATGGCTTCATGATGAACACTTCCGGCTCGGTACCTTTTTTCGCCACCACCTCTACGTCGTACCAGCCGGGGGTTATATTGGCGCTCCACATTGTCTTGGGAACACTAAAGACGAGGCTGAAATCGCCGTTGCTGTCAGCCGCGGTACCGGTAGGTACGGGAAGGTCTACCCCGGCGAAACGCAGCCGCGTCACCACGGCGTCGGCGGGGAAGTCGGTAGCGCTGATATTAACCTTGGTATCGGCCTGTCCCATGCTGGGATTAAGAGTAATCTCCGGGAAGTAGAAGAGGTACATATCGTCGCCGGTCATGTTCATATCATCCATCATGGTATTCATGTCCCAGTTCTGGTACCCCTCGGGTGGCGCGATATCGAAGTCGAGTGGAATGCAGAATTCGGATTCCGCTTCCGACTGTATATTTTTATCCAGTATCTGGTTGGCGTTGCTGTCTACCCAGCCTACGATGGTAATCATGAAATAGCCGGGATTGGAACCGGTTACGTAGATGTCCTTAACGGTCTGGCTGCCGCCGGGGACGGTCGCCACGGTAGTGGCCGTGCCGTTGGTGGTGTTCCAGTGTACCTCGGCGTTGCCCGGGATACCCCAGCCGTTCATGCTCTCCATGATCGCTAGCGTAATGTTGGCGCTGTTATAGCCGAGGGCTTTGACTTTAATCTTGGACTGTCCGAAATCCCCCGGTAGTATCGGAGGTATCCAGCCGGGATTGGCTTCGAGGCTGAAGAGGGCATCGTCCCTCATCATGTGGAAGTCCTTGCCGATGTTCTGCCACCAGTCGTCTTTCTGCATGCGGAAGTCTACCCAGTACATGCCGCCGGGCGGCAGGTTCCAGGACTCGTCGACGATAAAGGAGCCGGAAAGGCTGCCGCTATCATCCGCCGTCAGTCCACCCGCGGGTGTGGGTACCGTATAACCGGCAAAGTTAATATCGGTAATGCTGGCGCCGGCCGGCAGGTTGGTGCCGGTAAAGGTCACCTGCGTGCCCGCCGGGCCGTTATTGGGCGAGAGGAATATGTCCGGGAAGAAAACGCCCTGGTCCGTCATATCCATGAAGCCTGCCGGCGGTCCTACCTGGAACTCCATGTGATAGTAACGGTAGTTATTGCTGCCGTCGACGGCAACGATGTCAAAGGGATATGGGCCGGGCGGCAGATTTTCGGAAGGTATTAGCGTCAGGGTCGCCGTGGCGGAACCGCCCGTACTGGTAACGTTTACCGATTTGGAGACGGGACTCCAGACTTCGGTGATGGTGCCGTATGCGGCGAACAGTCCCTCGGTACTCAGCGATACCGCGGGTGTCTTGCCGGGTAAAGCGTTAATGGTAATAGCTAACTGGCGTCCGTTGGGGTCGCCGGAGGGTATCGGCTGCAGCCAGCTCGGGCTGACATCTATGGAATAGGTATCGCTGCCCCCCATGATGTCAAAAGTAACGTTTCTTATTGTATTTTGTACGTTGACATCCAGCGGGTGCATCCCGGAAGGCATCGTAGGAATCGTGATTACCGCCGAGAAAGCGCCGGTATTATCGGTAGTGGTCGCCACACCGGGCGTGACATCCGTGGGTCCCAGTCTAATGAAATTAAGGGCCTGGTTCTTGGGGAAGCCATAGCCGCTGACGGTTATCTGGTCGCCGGGGGAGCCGTAAGTGGGTGATAAGGTCACCATCGCCATGCCCATGTCCGTGTAGCCGGAGGAGGGCGTAACCTCTAAGGTGAAGTTGGCCCACATCTCCTCGGCAGGATTAGCCGCGTTATAAGCGCGGATGGATATCGGGTAATTACCCATCGGGCAGCCGCTCGATATCATCAGTTGCAATTCGCGGCTCTCCATGCTGCCGACAGGCGGCGTTATGGTAGCGGTGGTGAAGCTCGGCGTTACCCCCATGGGTAGTCCCTCGATGTTCAGGACGATAGAGGGACTGGGTGGGGTGGCTACCAGAGACCTCACCTGGATGTTGACCATAGCGGTATCACCCGTCGGTCTGGCCAGCCAGCCCGGCGAGGCGCCGACGCTGAAATTCTGGTTGGAAGTGATTACCTGGAACTCGAAGCCGCCCATGCGGTCATCGGGTGGAGTGCCCACGATAACATCGACCGGGTACTGGCCGGGTCCCGTCGGCATGCCGAAGGCGGTATCCGGTACGGTAAATACGCCGGAGAATGAGCCCGTACCGTCATCAGAAGTGGTAATATTCGCCGATAATACGTTGGTATTGGCGAACATCAGGCTGGTAACCGGGGTATTATCGGGGAACCCGGAACCGCTAAAGGTTATCGTATCACCGACCTGGCCATAACTGGGAGTGAGTGAAAGCATGCCCATGTTATAGCCCGTTGCCGGCATAATCGAAAGCTCGAGGTTGATACGGGCGATTTTCTCGTCGGTATCCCAGATATTGTTCGAGTTGGCATCGACCCAGCCTTCGAGTGTAGCCGGGTACTGTCCCATCGGTATCATGTTGGGTAATACCAGACCCAGCTCGAAGCTGTTCTGGCTTCCCGGAGGTGCGCTGAGGGTGTAGACCTGCTGCACCATACCGTTCCAGTTCGTTTGTACCTCGGGAGGCAGCCCTTTAACGGTCATTTTAACCGTCGGCGAGGCGCCGCTTAAAGCTTTGAGGATACCTGACGTCCTCACTTCGATTCCGGGACCGCCCTGGAGGAAGTTTGGCGAAAGAGTGATGGTAAAAGTATCATCACTCCCGTAGATATAAAATGGTACCTCGGCCTGCGCCTGCCCCGCCTGAACTATGACGGAGTAGGTCCCGGCGGTGAGGTTCTCCCCGTTTGCTGTAGCGGGTACGGTGAAAGCGCCGGAGAACGTGCCCTGGCCCGAGGTGGTAATCGTCTGCGCCAGGGTGATATTATCGCCGCCGAAGGTCATACCGGTTATCTGAGTGTCGGGTGGGAAGTTGGAGCCGCTGAAGTTGATGTTGGCTCCCGCCATACCGGTATTCGGGTTGAGCGAGAATATAGGCATCATATAGCCGGAGGAAGCGCCGACGTCCAGGTCCAGGTTGCGTATCTCTGTCTGGTCTCCGGCAACGGCTTTAACCGCCAGTGAGTAGTGCCCCATCGGCGCGGACGCCTTGGGCTTGATTTCCAGTGTAGACATTATAGTACCGCCGATGGGCGGGGTTACGTTGGCGGCTGTCTGCCACGCTCCTCCGTCGAAGCGCCACTCGATGTTCGGCGGCCCCTCGACCCTGAGGCTAACATTGGCTGAAGACGAACCGAAAGCCTGTATATTTACCGAAGTGTTGGCGGATGTGCCCGGCGCGACCTGCATCATCGGTGGCGAGAGGTTGATGTTGAAGGACGCTTGATCGCTGATAAAGGTAAAGTCGGCCATAGCCCGTCTGTCTTCGGGGTAGGTGCCTACTACCACTTCTATCGGATACATACCGGGCATTAAACCTGAAGGTGCCTGGAACACGGCCGAGAAGTCTCCGTTTCCATCGGTACTCATAGCCGGTATGGTGCCGTTGGCAATCTGGTCGTTCTGGGAATTGGGCGGGCCGAAGAACAGGTTCGTCAGAGCCGTGTTTTCGGGGAAGCCGGTGCCGCTGATGGTTATCCAGGTTCCCGCTGAGCCCGCGGTCGGATTAAGATATATCGATGACATGCCGAAACCGTCGGGCGGGACGATATCCATCTCAATCGGGATACGCTGTACCTCATCACTGCCTTCCCGCTGACCTTTAATAGTAATTGAATAATGTCCCGTAGGCATCCATTCACTGACGCTGAGGTTGAGGTCGGTGCTGGCCATGCCACCTGGCGGTGCCGTGATGTTGCCGGAAGTAAAGCTGGCGGTAATGTCCGGCGGGCAGCCCTCTAACGAGAGGATTACCGTCGGCGAAGAAGAGCCTACCGACTGGACCTTTATCATCGTATTCATCTGCATACCCTGCTCTATCCACAGGAAGGGCGGGGATGCCTGGAGCACGAAGCTATCGGTACCTCCGGTAACGGTGAATGATTTGGTCATAATCATGTCATAAGGGTAGTTCCCCACGATAAGATTGACCCAGTAAGTACCTGGGGGGAGGTCCGGTACTCTGAATGTGCCGGAAAACCTGCCCTGGGAATCGCCTTCGGTGGGTACGATAATGGTCGGCAGGCTCTGGGCGGCGGTTAAATTAACTGAGCCGAACTTTAATTCGGTAACTTGGCTGGGAATACAATCTAGAAATCCGGAGCCAGAGAAATTAACTATCTGGTTCACCTGACCGAAAGTGGGACTCAGGGTGAACTGTGCCATGCCGAATCCGGCCGGCGGCTGTACGTTCAGTTCCAGTGAAACGCGTTGTTCCGCCTCTCCTTCTACCCAGCCCCTGACGGTTATCCAGTAGTTGCCGGGTGGTGCCGTCAGGCTGGCGGTCAGGTTTAGATTCCTCGAAGCGGAACCCCCGGCGGGCACCGAAGTGGCGTTAGCACCGGAGGCGGCGGTATTAACCGGGAGCGAGCCGAACTGGTACGTCAGCCAGTTGGGGACGCCTTCCAGGGCCAGATTGACTGTGGAACTGCTGCCCCCCATGGAAAAAATGTTTACCGAGACCGATGTTGAGTTAAAAGTTTCCTCAATAGTCAAACTCGTCGATTGCGGGGACAGGCTCAGGGAAAAGGTTTCCCCGCTCCCCATAATCTGGAAATCCCTCTCGGCGAAGTCGCCGGTACTCTCCACGATGGCTTTAATACGGTAATTACCGGAGGGAATTTCCGCCGGGACGGTGAAAGTGCCGGTAAAACTCCCGTTGTTAACGGTAATCGAGGCTGGATTTGTCTGTAGTGTTGTGTTGGAATAAGCCTCTTTAATGGTCACCGTCTGCCCGTCGCACGCGGACGGGTAGTTAGCCCCGCTGACGGTAATGGTATCGCCGGTCTGGGCGTAGGACTGTGACAGTGAAATACCCGGGCCCCAGGTTGCCAGAGGCTGTATATCCAGGTTGATATTGGTTGACTTATTAATAGCCGGGTTGGCACAGGAACCTTCTATATTCAACTGGTACATATTGGGGGATGCCCACTCGGCTACCGTGATGGTGAGTACGACCGATGCTGTCTCCCCGGCGTCGGGCGTAACGCTGCTGCCGGAGAAACTCCTGGTCACGTCGGGGATGGTGCCGGCGCTGAGGGCTACGGCGCTGTTGAAGCCGTTAATGGATGACACGTAAATGGTGATATTAGCGGATTCTCCCGGGGTTATGGAAACGAACTGAGGTGAGGTGGATAAAAGGTAATCAGGCTCGGCGCCCGAGGTGATGGTAATCTGGCAGGTCGCCATAGCTTGCCCGGAGGTCGCTTTCAATATGAAATTCCCGCCGGGCATCTCTGCGGGTATATCCATCGGTATGTTCCAGGTTCCGTTCGCGTCCGTCTGACCGGTGGTTATTGTCTGACCCACATTCAGGCCGGAGTCCCACTTGAGGGTAATATTGGCGGTGGTGGGGAACTGCGAGGCAAATATGCTGGTCTGGCCGCCGGCGCTTATCACCGATGGTGATGCGGAGAGCAGCGGTTGGCCCGGCACGCCGACGGTGACGGTAAAGAAGGCGACTTTCTGCTGACCGTTAGACTGGCCGTTGAGCTCGCAGGGGTAGGAACCCGAGGGCATCATCGCGCTGACTCCGATGTTGAGTGAAACCGCCTGGGTCTGACCGGCGGTCAGCGTGACCTGAATGGGTGTTAATAACGAATTGTTGGCTATTTCCGGGGGTCCGACGAAATTCAGGTTGATGGTCCCCTCGAAGTTATTTATCGAAGTAATATTGAAGGTCTCCGTGATATTGGCCCCCGCCGCGAGCATGAAGGAATATTTGTTCTGACTGTGCGTTATTCTAAAGGAAGGCGGCAGGGGAGTGGTGGCTGAAGGCGAGTTGGAAATACCCGACCACAGACTGGCATCATCTCCGGTCTTGATAGCGAAGAAATAGGTGGTATTGGAGGAAAGCCCGGTCACCACGAAGTTTTCTGTATCCCCGGCTTGAGCGGGAACAATCATATTCGGCACACTCTGGGCGCTGTCCCAGGTGCCCTGGTCATTAATAATAGCGGTAGCCTGGCGTATTTCGTAATGGGAAGCCAGGCCGGTAACGCCGTCATCGCCGGGAGCCGTCCAGGTCAGGCCGACACTGTTGGGAGTCGGGCCGACGGCGGCGAGGTCGGTAATATCAGTCGGCGGTGTATTGTCTACCTGTTGCAGTGGGATGTCGACTGTCGTCGGTGTCCCCAGCACCGCATCACGTCCGGTTACGTTGGCGCTGAGATAGCCGGCGCAGGTGACCGCAATGGTATAACCTGTATCCGGTGGTACGGTGATGGAATACGAGCCCAGGTCGCTGGTCGTGGCGCTATAGGTTGTTCCCGGTGTTTCCGGTTTAAACACGATAACCAGCGCATCCTCGATGAGGAATCCCTCTACGCTGTCCGTTATCTCGCCGATAAAGGCGCCGCCCGGAACCAGTGAAAAATCAAAGATGTTATCCGGGCCGGCTGTTACGGTTACACCGGTGGTTCTCTGGGTAAAGTACCCCGTCTTGATAACCTCGATTTCGTAGTCGACGCCCTCGGGGATATAATCGATGTACTGACCGACGTTATCGGTACTTGTTATACTGAAGTAATCCGGTGCGCCGGACTCGTAAAAGAGCACGTCGGCGTTTTCAATGGGGTCGCCGGTAGCGCTATCGGTTACCTGTCCGGTAACCGTGCCGTCCGCTGCCATTGCCGGCAGCGGCAGCAGTCCTATAAGAAAGATGGCTATTATCAGGACGTGGAATTGCCGTGCTAAAAGTGATAGTGCTGACTTTCCTTTTTTAGACATGACTGAATACCTCCTGGTACTACTAGTGAAATAGACGCGGAGAATAATTGTTTTTCATGATAGTTGATGTTATTTGGAGATGGAATTTTTTAATATCTATTTTCGTTAACCTCTTCTTATTGGTATACTGTGCCTGGCGGCAAAAGCAAAAAAGTCGTCGCGGTGGATACGGTTCTGGCCGCCGGGCAACCTGAAAGCTGTTAAATTACCGTTTTCAATCCAGCGCAGGACAGTTACCTTGCTGACGCCGCAATGCCTGGCGACGACGCCTGTGGTGAGATATTCCGGGTACGTTTTTTCTGCATTTATTCCCAAGTTATTGCCTCCTCAAAATCGGCTGCTTACGTTATTCACGCGATAAACTAAATTTACGAAAATACAGGATAACTCTAGCCCCGCTCCGTTACAGACAAATCACAAAAGTCGCGCGGGCTGTTACAAGATAGTCACATTTACCTGAAGTGTGTTTGATTGAGTTGATGAGGAGGAAAAAAGAAGATTCTGTTTGGTTTTGGCTGATTTCAGATGCTCACCCCCTTTGTCCCCTTCAGGGTGAACCCCTCTCACACAGGTTTATTTTGAATACTCGAATTTTATCTTGTATGAAAGGGGGAGGATATAGAAAGAGGGGCTGGTGCCCCTCTTAAACGCCCCTGTGTTATTTATTGGGGGATTAATGGGTGAGGTTTACACCTGCCAATTGAGTACCTATGGTAAGAAAAATGTAAAGCGTGAATAAAACAAACAGGGAAGTTGAAAAACGGTATAGAAAATTTGTCGATAAAAACCGTAAAAAAGAAGGATTATCAGGCGCTACCAGTAGCCGCGTCCGGCCTTGCCGGTGACGTAAGGGTTGTCCCGGCGTTCCGCGCCGATAGTCGTCTCACGGCCGTGCCCGGGGTAAACAACGGTGCTGTCCGGCAGAACCATCAGCCTGGTTTTAATGCTGTCGATTAGCTGGGGGCGACTGCTCCCCGGCATCAGAGTGGTGCCGATGCCCCGCCGGAAGAGTGTATCTCCGGTAAATACCTTGTCTTCGGTAAGCAGGCAGATACTGCCGGGGGTATGGCCCGGCGTGTGTATCACCGTAAAGTTCATATTGCCGACATCGATACTGTCGCCTTCACGGAGCAGCCGGTCCGGAGGGTGCGGGGTTTTATATGAGATACCGAACTGGGAGCTGACGGAGCCGTACCCCTCCAGAAAATCGGCGTCCTCGATGTGAATGGCGACTTCCGCTCCGGTTCTGTCCTGAATATCCCGCAGGGCGGCGATATGGTCCGAATGTCCGTGGGTCAGCACGATAGTCTCGATATCCAGTCCGGAATCTTCAATCGCCCGGTGGATTTCCTCGGCATTGCCGCCGGGGTCGATGACCATTCCTTCCCCCGCCTCCTCCGTACCGACGACGTAGCAGTTGGCGGACAGAGAACCTACCACCAGCCTTTTTATTATGATGTTACTTCCCATTATATGAACTGCCGGTCTTCTCCAGATATGATTATGAACGTAAAATTACATGTCTGTCAATATTTCTGGTACGGCAATAATGATTCTCTATTACCGGTTATAGTATAATATGCTCGTAATACGACTTGTACGCTTTAAATCAAGCATTACAGTATTAAAAAGGGGAGGTTGCTTGTTATGGCTAAATCAAATCTGGAGAAGTATATCAAGACCGATTTACAATCGAAAAAAGCGCAGGAAGTCCATCCCGAGGTGCCAAATCCCGTGCTGGGCATGATGAGTAACGAAGATTTCGGCAATCATAACTTCGTCATCACCTGGTGGCCCATTACTCAGCCCTTTGAAATGGTATCCGAGACGCATTATCACGACTTTGACCAGTATCTGATGTTCATGGGGGGAGATATCACCAATATGATGGACCTGGGCGGGGAGGTGGAACTGACACTGGGGGAAAGTGATGATACGCTGGAAAAGCTTGTCATCAACCGGCCGACAATCGTTTACGTTCCGGGCGGTCTCCGGCACGGTCCCCTGAACTTTAAGAAAGTCAATGACCCCCGCAAGCCCATCCTGTATAATGATATTACCTTTACTACCAATGGCTATAAACGACTAAAGTCCGAAGGAAAATAATCGTACATTATCCTGTTAATGAATCGTATTGGAAAAGGAGGGTATCAACTTGGCTGAGACGAAGTACGATAAATATTTTTTAAAGAACAGTCCGCCGGATTTTCCTTTTATCATGGGCCCCATTTTGCAGCGTATGGATAATAAAACTATCGCCGGCAGCAATTTCTATTTCATCCACTGGGTGCTCCCCCATGAAGAACCCCGGATGAAAGTCGGTCACCCGCCCCACATACACTCGGAAGCCGAGCTCCTGATTCATATCGGGACCGACCCGGATAACCCCGATGACCTCGGGGCGGAGGTCGAGTTGTACATGGGCCCGGAACTGGAAAGGCATGTCATCACCGAGACCACGGTGGTATTTATCCCCCCGAATTTTATCCATGCCCCCTGGAATCCCATCAAGACCGTCAGACCCTGGATATTCATCGAGGTTAATCAGGGACTCCGCCATACCGAGAAATTTTATCCGCAGTTATTGACCAAAGAGCACCGGGCGCTGCTGGACTGGACTTTCTGGCACGACGATGCCATGAGCGAGGGCTACAGCAACATGGTGGTACCCGAGAAACCGGCGGGTAAATAATAGCTGAAAGACGCAACATGAACCGGGCTTGCGTTATTATATCCGGCGATTAACGCCATAATACGGGGCAAGCGGTAACTACTCTTAACGAGGTGTTCGGGATGTGAAATGCCGGTTGCCTCACTTCATACTATCGATAATAAAACCGGCGGCAAGTCTGGCGCCTATGCCCGGAATCATACTGCACTTCTCAAAACCTTTTTCGCGGGCAAAGGCCATCATGGCGGCATCACTTTCCCCGGGGTTCAGTTTTTGCCCGATGGTGACCTTTTCTATAATATCATCGCAATGTTTAAAACCTGTTTTGTCCTTGAAGGCGGCTATAAATTTCTGGGCAACCGCCATAGCTTCCATCACTTTTTCAGGGCTGGATTGTTCATCGCGGCCGAAAAAGAGCCCGAAATTTATCAGGCTGCCGCTGATACCGCCGCATATATCGCCGGTACTGCCCAGGCCGGGGAAAAGGGATAGTGCTTGAAGGACCTCCATGTTGCCCTGACCGAACTCTTCCATCAGGGCCAGTGCGGTACCCTGAGCGCAGTTCTTTAAAATAAAATTGTATTCCTCGGCCCGTAACTGCACGCGGTCCAGTATTTGCTCCTTATTGGACAGCATCGTTTTGGGGTCGAGTTTTTTCCTGGGTATTCCCTCTTTGGACATTTTATCTATTCTGGCCTGGATGCCTTCAATATCCCAGACTCTTTCGGCCAGTTCGTCCACCTTTTTCTTTAGGGCGGGATAGTCTGCCATAAGCCGAATACCTCCTTGTTTAGTATTGTATATCTTTAGTATATACCAACGTACATATTAATAAAATTATCGGGTCGCGGTATTAGATTGTACAACCTGTACCGGTATTCGGGCAAATATGAGCTTGTTGCGAAACTCAAGGAGGTTATTAAGTGACTAGCCATAATAAGAAAAAAGGCGTAGAATTATCACATCTCAATATTGAGGGGGGGGATGAAAATGCCTTTAAGACGGTGCCCATATTGTAAGGGATTATCTAATTTCGAGCTTGGTAACACATTTGGGGGTGGTTTACTACAAGGTGTAATATCTTTAGACAGATGCCAGAATTGTGGCACACCTACTTATTTTCGAATGGCATCTGCAAAACAACGAGAAGATATTCTAGATAGCTATCCCAAATTAGAAATTGACCCAGATAAAGAACTTCCAGGTGATGTAAGGACAGCATTCAGTGAAGCGATGAAATCTTTAAATGAAGGTATTTGGAATGGATGTGTCGTTATGTGCCGACGAGCATTAGAAGAAGCAATGAAAGACTTGAAGGCAGAAGGAAAGGATTTATTCAATCAAATTGATGACCTTGAAGGCAAGCGAAGAATTACCCCAGAGCTTAAGGATTGGGCACATGAAGGTCGGCTTGGTGGGAAGTTGGGGGCACATGGTATAAAGGATAAAAAATGGGCAGATAAAGAAGATGCAGAAGAGGTGCTAGAATTCTGCCGATGGTTTTTCCGTTATGTTTATGTGCTTCAAAAGCAATTAGCTGATAGGAAGGAAAAGGTTTCACCTGGAAATTCTGAAAAGGGCAATTAAGGTATAGCATAAACAAATTGCCTGAAATACATGCAATTACAGTACCCCCGCCTCCCTCGTTATATATCTTTTCCCACCTTTATCCTGAACCTGTCGAAGGGCGGCTGCCCTCGTATCCTCAGCGGCTTGTCCCGCGAGATATTATCCCCTCTCCCTCAATGGGTTCACACTGAAGGTTCTCCCTGAAGGGAGAGGGTAGGGTGAGGGTGACGTTATTGCCCCCCTTTCGTAAAGGGGGATAAAGGGGGATTAAAAAAAGTCCCCCTCTCCAGCGGCGGAGAGGGGGACAAAGGGGGAAGAAAAAAGTTGCCTGGTATTATGCCCTAATAAGGAGAAGCGGCGTGTTGCCGCCGAGAAGGACCTTCTGGGCGACGCTCCCCAGCGGCCAGAGGTTTATCGCGTTCTGCCCGCGTGTCGACATCGCTACCATATCGCTGGCCAACTCGTCGGCCAGGTCGATAATACAGTCCGCGGGTGAACCGACCCTTACCTCATATTTTACGGTGATATCTTTTTCTTCGAGTTGCTTAGTCCAGTTCTGGAGGTATTCTTCGGTAATGGAAAGTAGGCTGTTCGTTTTAGGGATGACCCTGAGGAGGGTTAGCTCCATCTCAAGACTGAAGGCGAGTTCGCCGATAAAGGGAATTACCGCTTCGCTTTCCGCCGACCCGTCCAGCGGTACCAGAGCTTTTTTCAATATCCGCTTGGCACGGACATCCGGATGAGCGCCTTTGGCTCTGATAAGCAGCAGCGGTTGTCTTGAAGTACCCCGCACCACCTTGTCAGCTACACTACCCACCGCCCAGCGGCTGATACCGGAATGGCCGTGGGTTGCCATGACAATCAGGTTCAGGGCACCATTGTTGACATAATCCAGAATTCCTTCGGCAGGGTTGCCGACCCTTGTAGCGGTACCCACGGTAATACCATCATTTCCCTGGACATTAAGGTATTTATCAACCTGCCGCTGGGTAATATCTTCCATCTTGCCCAGGTAATGATAGTGGCTGCGGTATTCTTCGGCCTCCTCTGATGCAACGACTGTCAGCAGGATAATCTCGGAGTCCATCTTTCCCGCCACCTCCTCGGCGTAGGGCAGGGCTACCTCAGCCAGCGGGGAGCCATCCAGTGGTACGACTATTTTTTTATACATGGTAGTTACCTTTAATTATGCGGTACGATAAGACCACCGCTATATTTTACTAGCTAATGGGTACGACCTGGCGGTATGAAGGCCGTTGCAGCAAGGAATCAACTCTTGCCAGGAACTCCAGCGGGCCGAAAGGTTTTCTCATAAAGAAGTCAGCGCCGGCGTAAATAGCTTTAACGCAGGCTTCCGCGCTGGCGTTAGCGTTGATAACGATGAGGGGGATAGCCGTCATGCTCCTTATTATCTGGCAGAACTGCCAGCTTTCTGAGCCATGATTGTCTATCACCACGGCGATGTCATAGGCTTGCTTCAACAGTTCCCGCAAGCCTGACTCCCGTCCGGTGACCACATCTACCCGGTACCCGGCTTCGGTAAGAATCTCGTCTACCGGAGGGTATAAAGTAGTATTTTTTATGAATAAAGCGTTTTTGCCCATTTTTATGAATTTACTGTAATACACTTTATCCTGCCTGAAAAGCAGATAATCCTCTATTTT
>CAYVPT010000008.1:0-21822 GCA_964453865.1 uncultured Dehalococcoidaceae bacterium | reverse complement strand
GCCTGGGCTATATCCACCTCGGCCAGCCGGCCCCCACGCTTTCCGGCGGCGAGGCGCAGCGCGTCAAGCTGGCCACCGAGCTTTCCAAACGTTCGACGGGCAGCACGCTCTACATCCTGGACGAGCCCACCACCGGCCTGTCTTTCGAGGACATCGCGGCGCTGCTCATGGTGCTCCAGCGACTCGTCGATGCCGGCAACACGGTGGTCGTCATTGAGCACCACCTGGACGTCATGAAGAACGCCGACTATATTATAGATTTAGGCCCCGGCGCGGGGGATAAAGGCGGCTACATCGTCGCCACCGGCACCCCGGAGGAAATTACGCGGATTAAGAAGTCCGCCACGGGAGACTATTTAAAGAGGGTGGTGGGGAGCGATAAAAAGGTGGGGGTGTGAGGGGGGGGATTTCTTAAAGATGATTATATGCGACTGATTTTAAATTCTACTAAGACATTTTCTATATTCCTTAGGAAGAATATCCGTTGAAAATCCCCCGAAAAAACGTAATTCTTTGTTTCTTCAGTAATTTCCACAGCCTCAGGTGCCGTCCACTCATTAACTCCGATTAATAACCAGCACTCGTCACAACTTGTGATATATCCAGGATGCTTTTCCTGTTTTTCGTCTATTCGGGATTGAATCTTGGGGATTAGGTTTGTGCTCAACCAATTTATATGAATGCGTCTGAAACGGTGATGTGTAAGCCACCTATTGCCATTTAGTGTGCCCGAACTGATAATTACATAACGACTGTATTTAAGACCCGATTCATGATAATGGTGGGGTTGCTCGTCATTGATTTCTTGGATTTTATCTTTTACGAAATTTGCTAGTTCTTCTGCAGCTTTATCGATTTCAATTGAGTCTTTATCTGAACGAAACTGTACCTGAACTTCAAAAGGTTCCAAGCCTTTTTGCTCTAATAATCGCTTTGCCTTTCTTAAGCATTTATCTTGGGCAGTTCTTACTTTTGCTAGTTCTTCTTTAACTAATGAGGTTATCTCAAATCCAATCTTTTTTTGTGATAACTTAAATATATAATCTGGCTCAGGCGGAGTGCCTCTACGAGGATTTTTAATATTTAGGTCTGTTCTTATTGATAGAAATGAATTGAAAAAACTCTGCTCTTTTTCCTGTTTATCTGGATTTTCATATATTGTGCGCACTTCTATCACCATTTCGCCAGATTATTATCGAATTAGCGATAATATAATAATATCATAGCAAATTAAAGAGCACATAAATATTCCTTCATCTCCCCCTCCCCCCTCCTTTCTGTGTTATCTATTCCCACCCTGACCGCCCTCGTACCATCCGCTGCTTATCCCGTGGTCAATTCCCTCTCTAACTCTCCCCTTACGAAGGGGAGAGGATGATTGTTCAAAACCGTATTTCTTTGCTTTCAATCAATCTGTCTCCCTCCTTCGTAAGGAGGGATTAAGGGAGAATTAAGTATACCTATCGCCCTCATTATCCAATATCCATTGAAATGTGTTATTATACCCTTACACAGATATATCCACGAGGAGGTAGCTAAAAGATGGCCGGACGCAAGTACGAAAAATATATCCTGGATAAAATAATAACGCCGGAGCATACGCAGCAGAAAGACAAAGAATACGGGTATGCCGATAGGGCCACGCGGGTAATGTGGATTGAAGACGAGATAGTCAAAGGGGCTTCCAGCGTTATCTGCTCGTGGTACTGGAAAGCCACCGAGACCGAGGGCTCTCCCTCTCACGTGCATGACTTCGATGAGATTATCGGCTTTATCGGTAATGACCCGCAGAATCCCGATGATTTAGGCGGCGAGGTCGAGTTCTGGCTAGAGGATGAGAAATACCTGCTCACCAGGAGCTGCCTTATCTACGCGCCCGCGGGACTGAGGCACTGTCCGCTGCGGGTCACCAGAGTCGACCGGCCTTTTCTATTCCTCGCTTTTTCCCTAACCGGCAAGTATGTTAAAGATGGCGTTATTCCGGGAGTATCCTGAAGAAAAACTATAAAACGCTATCCGCTACCGCTTTTTTATCGCTGCCTTTCAGTATGCTGTCGAGTTCGTCCTGGAAAAAGAACTTTTCCTCCCCGAAAGCCGGTTTCAGGTCATCATACCACAATGCGGTCTCGTCGTATTCGGCATGGAAAGGACGGCCCACCCAGTCCGGGTTTCGACCCTGAATCATGCGGAATACCAGTGCCTTCTCCCCACGCACTTCGCACACTCCTAGGACCTGCACCTTGCCGGGCACGCAGGACATACTCGGTCCCCGCACGGTTCGGCATATCCCGCTTACGGATTGGTAGGCTTTGCGGTAAATCTGCCAGGCTTCCACCAGCGGAACGCCGAAATAGTGCTGCGCCCCGGTGTCCCTGGCGATAAACATATAATAAGGTATGCAGTTGAGGGCTACCTGCCTCCGCCACAGCTCGGCCCAGACTTCGGGGGAATCGTTGATGTGCCTTAATAGCGGCGACTGCGTTCTTATCATGGCGCCGGTCTCGAGGACTTTATTTATCGCGTTCTTGACGGCGTCGGTTTCGAGTTCAGCCGGATGATTAAAATGGGCCATAAATGCCAGGTGCTTACCCGCGGCTTTAACTTCCCGGAACAGGTTGAGTAAATCATCGGCGTCATTATCCGTTAAAAACCGGTAAGGCCAGTAAGCCAGGGCTTTGGTGCCTATCCTTATATTCCTGAGATGGGGTACCCTGGCATCGAGCAGCGGTCTGATATACGCCGAGAGGATACTCGTTTTCATCAATAACGGGTCGCCCCCGGTGAACAGAACGTCGGTGACCTCGGAATGCTCGGTGACATATCGAGTCAGTATTTCTGCATCGTTCGAGGCGAACTTCAACTCCTCAATACCCACGAATTGCGGCCACCGGAAACAAAAAGTACAGTACGCGTGGCAGCTTTGTCCCTGGCTCGGGAAAAACAATACCGTCTCCCGGTATTTGTGCTGCATCCCGTTTAGTATGTTATCCTGCAGCGACGGTACGTTGTATTCAATTTGTCCGGCCGGATGCGGATTCAACTGCATCCTTATCTCATTGGCCACTTTTCTTATTTCTGCCTTATCAGTAGTGGAATCTAGTACCGATTCCATTTTCTGATAGTGTTCCGGTAAAAGCATGTCTTTTTGCGGAAATGTCTGGATAAACATCGGGTCGTCGGGTACATTCGACCAGTCGATTAAATTTTCAACGACGTAGTTATTCGATTTAAAAGGCAGCACCGTACCCACGATTTCGATATCCCGGATTTTATCGCTGGATAGCTTCTTTATCTGGGGTATATTTTTGAAATTATGCAACATATAAGTAATATATTTCATAACGGACCTCCTGCTGCAAAGTAGGGGATAAAAAACGATGATACACTTTGATTAAAGTGCCGGTATTTTATTGACTTTCTCCATTTACCCACGATTGTTTCAACCGGTTTTAAACGTTCGGACTTTATCGGGGCAGGTACTTTATTTTAGTCAGTCATCCTGTCACTGTCAACTTTTATATTATATTATACTGCTTGCATCCGGTGTCAGGCACTAACCTCACCCCCTTAATCCCCCTCTCCAACCAGCTGGATTGACTACCCCGAAAATAATATTGGTTGGAGAGGGGGAGAAAAAGAAAGAGGGGCTTAGCCCCTCTTAGACACCCTGTCGTCAAGGGTGGGCGGAGCCCCCTCTCTTAAACTTACCCCCTATTGAAAAAATAACCATTCGAGTAATGATGATAATCCTGTTCGGGAGGGGGACAATGGGGGTGAGTATAGATTTTCAGCCAAATACAAACAGGACTCCCGGAAGAACTGAAAAATGGTAAAAGGTAGGATTCTTCTGTATTAAAAACAATTATTCAGCTATTAGTTTACACTGTGGAAGTAATAGCCGACACCCGGTTCGGTGAGGATATACCTGGGTTGCGATGGCGTCGGTTCAATCTTCTGACGTAAATGGGAAACGTAAATCCTTACATAGTCCACGTCATCGATGTATTCCCAGCCCCAGATGTTTTCCAGAACCTGCTGGTGAGTTAATATGCGGTCGGCATTCTCCACAAGCAGCGCCAGGAGGCGGAATTCCCGTGGCGTAAGTTTTAACTTGTTGCCTTTAACGGTGACTTTCCGTTCCGCCACGTCTACAGTTAAATAATCATTACTGAAAACTACTTTCTGCCGGCCGTTCTTCTGCGAAGACGTCTCGATGCGCCGGAAAGCAGCTTTCACCCTGGCCAGCAGCTCCCGGTTCCCCACCGGTTTGGCCAGGTATTCGTCGGCGCCGCATTCAAGCCCGTGGACAATATCGTCCTCGGAGAATCGTTTGCCGGTCAGCATGATAATGGGGACATCACTGGCTTCACGAATCAAACGACAGGTCTGCCAGCCATCGATTTCCGGCATCATGACATCCAGCAAAACCAGGTCGGGTTTACCTTCAAAAAAAATACGTACGGCTTCCTGCCCGCTACCGGCTTTTTTTATCTCGTATCCCTTGCCGACCAGAACCTGTTCCGCCAGTTTAAGCTGGGCAGGGTCATCATCGACAATCAATATCTTCCTGGTCATTCCGCTCCCCGCGAAGGTTGGCTGTTCCCGGTCTTGCCTGGCCTGCCTTCAGGCTGACTGACAATATTATCCAGCAGGACTTGCAGACGCTTGCCGCTATTCAGGACATCGTTCAGGTCGTGTCTCTGTTCATCGTTTATTTTACCGGGTATTTCCTCGAGCATCAGCTCGGCATAACCGATGATTATATATAGCTGCGTGCGGATATCATGCGACAATTTCGCCAGTGATTTGGACTGATGATTATCTCTTACGAAATCATCATCAACCAGTAGCCAGCGTCTTTCCGGGGCTTTCTGTCGCTCCTTGGATTCCCCACCGGCTTTTTTTTGCGCCACCCTGCGCACCTCTTTGTATGCCATTAGTAAGATATTAGCACATAATATGCCAGTGGGCAATAGATTCGCAAGTTACGAAGGCTCGTTTTTGAACGTGTGGAACATGGGAGTGATAAGATGTGATGATAATGTTACACGTAGGGAATAACCATTGAAATACAGGATGGTTGTGGGGCGGTACGGACTATGCGAAGAACTGTGATAAAATACAAGATTAATTTAAAGAAGAAAAAACCGGCTCAGGGCCGGTTTGAAAGTGCCTTAAGGTAGATATGGATGCTTCTATCCAGGTAGGCAACGGCAACATCTTCCCTTTTAAATTGAAGTTTACCCCCGGCGCCGGTGCGGTAGGACTTTATTTTGCCCTGGGAACACCATCGCCTGATGGTGGCGGGGTGTACCTTAAAAATACCGGCGACTTCACGGGTTGTCAGCATGGTGCTTTTCGACTTCCCGTTGTACTCCGGCTCTTGAGTAGAGTTATGTTTTACCATGTCTCCGCCGCAACGATTTCAGGTTCCGGCTCGTGCCCGAACCAGTGATTAAAAACCGAACCCGCGGGGGCATCGGTCATAATTCTTTCCTTAACATCTTCGTAGTATCCCTGGTACTCGTGTATCTGCTCGCCGTCCTCATCAAATACCATGACCATATCGTCCTTAACTCTGATAACCGTTTTAATCATGAACTTCTTAAGCTCCCTGACTTTTTTCTCTTCTTCTATCGTAGAATATATATGTTAAGTTATTCATAAAAACAGTATTAAAACGCATAAATAATGTGTTAAATTTTGTATAGCGCCCCGTTGCGTTGCAGTTACTCCGGCTATTTCATATAATTAATAGGAGAGTATGCCTGCAAAGGAGTCTATGAGCCGACTAATCGAGGAATTTCAGAAAGTATCACGAGCGGAAACTCCGGCGATGGGTTTCAGGACGGCCCGTGCTGCCAGGCCAGCGCCGAAAATGGTGCTTATTGTCAGTCTGGAGTCCAAAGCAGTTGAGAAACAAGCCGACTTACTTGACGGCGCTCACGCCGCGCTGATTCACTTTACCGGAACCGCTCTGACGATAAAGTCAGCCCAGAATATAGCTTCCCCTCTACCGGATATACCTTGGGGATTCTATCTGGGAGACGATGATAGTAAAAAAGCAGCGACGCTGGTAAAAGCGGGGGCCGACTTCATGGTATTCCCCGTCGCCAGCCCTGTTTCCACCACTCCGGGAGATGATAAAACAGGCAAGATTCTCCAAGTGGAATCGTCCATGGATGACGGTTTGCTGAGAGCGGTTAATGACATGCCGGTAGATGCCGTGCTTATCGCCGATACGTATGAAGACGGGAGTTCACTGGTGTGGCATCAGCTGATGATATACCAGCATCTGGCGAATCTCATTTCCAAACCGCTGATAGTACCCGTCCCTGCCGCTATTACCGGGGTGGAGCTTAAAGCTCTCTGGGAAGCCGGGGTAGACGGTGTTATCGTAGAGATGGCTAACGCGGGGGCGGGGGAGTTGAAAACAGTACGTCAGGCCGTCGATAGTCTGCCGCCGCGCTCTGCTCGAAAGCGCGGTAAAGCCGAAGCTATATTACCCCGCCTGCCCGGTGAGACCGCGGCGGAACCTCCCGACGAAGACGGGGACGAATAACGTAAAATACAGAGAGTCTACTTCTTCCCGGAATCTGTCTTGAAGCTGCCTTCCCAGCCCTCTTTCACCGTGCCGGCGCCGCACATTATCGCCATGACGATATGGGGTTTGCGGTACTCCAGCAGTTTTATCGGGCCGTGGGGCAGTCCCCTCGGGACAAAAAGGGCGCTGGTGGTATTAAAACGGAGCGGCTGACCGCCGACCGTAAATTCCATGTCGGCGCCCAGGTCCTCCGGATTATCAGGGTCGCCACCGATATGCAGGACAATCTCGTCAAAGTTTTTATGCGCCATCTCCGGCATAGCCGCCCCGGTCATCTTTGACTTTGGTATGTCGAACGTCCAGCCCCACTCGATATAGTATTTCACACCCGGTATCTGGACACCGCTCATGTAGGTCAGGGTGGGGGCGGTGCGCCCCTGGGTAAACTCCGCACCCGCCTCCCGCATGGGACTGCGTACCGCGTACTGCTCGTAGTCGAAGTCCTTCTTCTTTACGGGCAGTACCGACTTGGCATCGTGTATCCCGCTTTCGCCCCAGGCCTCCCCGGCGGTACCGGTGCCGATCATCATGGCCATCTGCATGTGGGGGGCATCGAATTTCTTCCAGATTACGGGACCGTGCGGCGTGCCCTTGGGAATGTAGAAAAAGGTGGAGGTATTGAAGGTAATCGGCTGGCCGCCGACGTAAAATTCTATCTCGCCGCCGAGCACCTGCGGCGTTTTATAATTGCCGCCCCAGTGCATCACTATTTCGTCGAACTCGTGTACGTGCTCGTGAAGGCTGGGATTGGGTTCCGGGATACCGTATATCCAGCCGGGCTCTATATAATGATTACATCCCGGCACCTGTTTATTGCTCATAATGGTCATAGTAGGGCTCTGCCGGTTTTTCACACCGCCGAATGCCTCATAATTGGGCTTTCGTACCAGGTATTTTTCGTAGTCAATGTTTGCCATAAGTACCGACTCCTCAATCTTTAAATGTATCTCGTGTTAATCATAACCAGAGCGTGAAAAAGTGTCAAAAACAGCTTCAACACGCTTTACAGGGCATCGACCTGGATATATAATGACAGCACCAAACTACAGCTAAAAAACGGAGACGTATGACGGAAGACTCTGAATTGACCAGCTACGATTCTATCGCCGAGGTTTTCACGTCCCACGTAGCCCGGCCCGATTCCTGGAATAACCTCTACGAAAGGCCTCATACACTGGCCAGATTACCGGCACTACAGGATAAAAACGTCATGGAGCTCGGTTGTAGTTCCGGATTCTATACCGAATACGTGCTGGAAAACGGCGCCAGCGTCACCGCTATAGATATCAGTGAAAAATTGATAAACCGCCTGGCTGACCGTATAAAATCGCCGAAACTCCGCCTTGTCCGTGCGGATATTTCCAGGACCATGCCTTTCCTGGAATCGGATACGTTCGACGGCGCTATCTGCTCCCTGGTCATCGACTATATCAAAGACTGGGGGCCCTTGTTTGCGGAAGTGCACCGTACGTTAAAAAACGGCGGCAGGCTGGTTATATCCACCCATCATCCCTTCGCTATTTATGACCACTTTAAAAGACACGGCAAATCCAGCAGCTATTTCGATTTCAAGCTGGTGGAAGACACCTGGGGACTGGGTACAGGCCGGCCGTTCCAGACCCGCTATTATATGCGTCCCCTTGAGGAAATCCTCAAGCCGATTATACGGTCGCCGTTTAAAATCGTCAGTATCGATGAGCCGTTGCCGACGGAAGAATGTAAAGAACTGGCACCGGACGTATATGAGAGATTGATGGAAAGGCCGGGATTTCTCTTTATTGTGCTGGAGAAATAACCCATGTCATTCTGGCCCCGTATCGGAGTACGGGGTAAACTCCGGCCAGAATCCAACCCCCTTTTCCCACCACATGGATTTCAGCTTTCGCTGGAATGACAAATAAGATATCGTACTGGAGAAATAATTGATGGAGAATACGCTAGATGAGCAGGGAGTAATACGAAAAATTACCGAGTGGGCTGACCGGAAGCCGGATATCCGGGCGGTGTTCCTGACCAGCTCTCGCACCAATCCGCAGGCGGTCCTGGATGCTTTTTCCGACTTCGATGTCATCCTGGTTGTGAAAGATATTCAGCTGTATTTAGAAGATGAGAGCTGGCTGGAAGACTTCGGCAAAGTGCTCGTGATATACCGCGACCCCGTCCAGACCGAATATGATTTTCAGAGGTTCACCCGGGTAACGCAGTATGAAGACGGGCTAAAGATTGATTTTACATTGTGGCCAGCGGGTTTATTTCGGAAAATTACGACGGAACCCGAGCTTCCCGACTATCTCGATGACGGTTATAAAGTGCTCCTTGATAAGGGTGGCCTTACGGCGGGAATGAAAACGCCGACCCATAAAGCTTTCATTCCACAGATTCCCACCGAGGCCGAATACCGTAACTTTATAGAAGGGTTCTTCTCGAACGCTCCCTATGTAGCCAAGCACATCCGCCGCGGTGACCTGTTTCCGCTGAAGTCCATGCTGGATTATATGCGGAACGAAAAGCTGCGCCGGGTACTGGAATGGCGGGTGGAAATCGACCATGACTGGTCGTTAAGAACAGGGCTCCTGGGTAAGGGACTCGTAAAATATCTCGACCCCGAAATCATCAGGGAACTGGAAAATACTTTCACTGGTTCCGGAAAAGATGCGTATTGGAACGCCCTCTCTAGGATAATCAAGCTGTTCCGTAAAGTTGCCCGGGAAGTCGGCGACCGCCTGGGCTATGCCTACCCCGAAGACATTGATACCCGTGTGGTAGAATACCTGTATAGAGTCAAGGATATGAAATAAAGCCCTCATGTTTATCCAGACAATAACCGGAGACCACCAGCGAAAGGAGGCAACATGTTGAAACTGAGTCTAATATGCTTGCTCCTCGCTACGGCTGCGCTGACCCTGCCGGGATGCTCGGTTATCACCGGCGAGGGAATCGGAGAAACCTCGGGCAAAGAGATACCCGTCTCTACCGAGTTTGGGAGGATGCTTGGTTATGTTCCATATTCTGTTTTTGAGGAGCATGATGTATGGTTCGGTAATGCCGAACTGGTAAAAAACATCAACGGGCTTGAGGACTTCAATTCCATCGAGGAAGCCATAGCCTGGATGGAAGAGATGAAGAAACAGGCAGGGGAAGACTGGCCGGAAGAGGTGTTGAAAAAAACTTGGGGAGGTGTTTCGGAAGCCGGGCTGTCCGGTCTGACCATCGCGCGCTGGCCGGAGCTGTACGGGCTGGTCGGCTTTGATGTCATGTCGGTTGACCGCGCCGTCTACGGCGATATGATTCCTCCCCACAGTTTTTCCATCCTGGAAGGGGACTTTGATGAGGCGGTGATTGGCCAGAAGCTGACCGAGTTGGGCTATACGAAGACTGACTATGGCGAGTACTCCTACTACGGGATACGTAGCGATTTTGAGATGGACATGATGAACCCCCTGGCCCAGCTGGTCATGGGCAGTATGAACCGGGTGGCGGTGCTGGATAACACCATTTTCCTTTCGCCGCAGACGGATGACATCACCGGCGTTTTCGATACCATCGTCGGAGACGTACCGTCCGTTATCGATAACGCTGCCTGTCGGGCGCTGGCGGACAGCCTGGGAGATGTGCTTTCAGCCACTATGACCACTCCGGAACGCATTATCTATTCCGACCTGTATACGCAGGAAGAATTACCAAAATTCGATTTCTCCCTGCCTCCCGATTGGGGAGTCCTCCAGGGTTACCGGATGGCTGCAATTGGCTACCGGGCCGAAGGCGAAAACCGGTTCTTCGATATCGCTCTATATTATCAGGATAAAGAAACCGCCAGGGCGGACGGTAAAGAGATAGTCAGGCGGATACAGACCTATAAAATGGGTACTTATATGGGCGGCATGATAAAACCCGACGACTCCTTCATGCTAGCAAACTGGTGGCAGACCGGGGAGCCGGTCGTCACGGAATACGGACGGGGCGCTGTTCTCAAAATCTCGTGTTATACAGTCGGGGAAATACCGCGCTGGGTCTCAAGTTTTATGGGCAGTTCCGGTATACCCTTCCGCGACCTTCTCTTCCTGGCGCCTGACCCGGCGACGTATATCGGGGAAAACGATGGACTCGCGGTTTTAATTGAGGAAAAATAGACAGGCGTGTTCGTCTAGAACTTTAGCTACCCGTAAAGGCTAGACACCCTGCGTCATCTGGTAAGACTTACCCTCGGTGGTAATAGCCGGGGCGATGACCATCTCGGTGTTATGAAACTCTCGGATAGTAGCGGCTCCGCAGAAGCCCATGGCCGTCCGCAGTGCTCCTACCAGGTTCTCCGAACCGTGGGTAAGGGAGGTCGGCCCGAAAAGTAGTTTTTGAAGCGTGGTGTTCGTCCCCACCTTGATGCGCGTACCGCGGGGTAGCGCCGGGTGGGGGTGAGACATACCCCAGTGATAGCCGCGGCCGGGGGCCTCTTTGACCTGGGCAACATTGGAACCCAGCATCACGGCGTCGGCGCCGGCAGCGAAAGCCTTGCAGACATCGCCGCCCTTGTGGAAACCGCCGTCGGTAATTATCGGCACGTATTTACCGGACTCCCGGTGATATTCGTCTCTGGCCGCCGCGCAGTCGATGGTGGCGGTAATCTGGGGAACACCCATGCCGAGCACCTCGCGACTGGTGCAGGCGGCGCCGGGACCGACACCTACCAGCACGCCGGCGATGCCCGTCTTCATCAGTTCCAGGCAAGCGTTGTAACTGACACAGTTCCCGACGATAATAGGGATTTTTATCTGCCCGCAGAGTTCGGAGAATATCAGACCGCGGTAGCTCTTGGATATATGCCGGGCGCTGGTGACGGTAGACTGCACCACCATGATATCGCAGCCCGCTTCGACGACGACGGGAGCCAGGTGCTTGGTATTGGCCGGTATTAAAGATATGGCGCAGGGTATCCCTGCCTTCTTGATAGCCCGTACCCTGTCGCCGACGAGGTTATCTTTAATCGGCTCTTTATAGACCTTCTGGAGCAGGGCGGTTACCTCGGCATCACCGGCTTTGGCGATTTTATCCAGGACTTCGCCGGGATTGTCATAGCGGGCTTGGATGCCGTCCAGATTGAGAACGCCGAGTCCACCCAGCTTACCTATCTGAATGGCCAGGTTGACATCAACCACGGAGTCCATCGCCGAGGTGATAAAAGGAATGGAGAAGGTAATATCGCCGATTTGAAAGTCAGTGCCAGTCTGGTCGGGATTGATGGTGACATCCCCGGGCACGATGGCCACTTCGTCGAAACCGTAGGCACGCCGTAACTGCTTGAACCTTGGTGTGGCCTTTGCACTGCACATATATGTGCTATTTATTATAACAAAAAATAACAAGAAAATGCAATATATTTTTAAACGTTAATATTTACATCTGGTTGTTTTAATAATCACCCCCTTTATCCCCTTCAGGGAGAACCTCAGGGTGAACCCCTCTCGAACAGGTATATTCTCTTAACTCCCCTCTCCAGCTATAAATATCTGCGGTTTCTTCCCGTGTATCTGGCTGGAAAGGGGCTAGGGGTGAGGCTTGAACTTATCAACCAAAAACAAACGGAGCCTTATTAATTATCAATCATCACAACTGCCATTAATTTATCTTTCCCCGCCGGATATTTGACAAATCCCACCCCACCTTATATAATTCGTTCACCTAAATGTTTGGATGTTGTTATGTTTATCTTTTTCCTGATTCTGGCATTTGTTTTTCTTATCCCCGGCGGTATCGGGCTCTTCCACGTTAACGCCAACGTGGCTGCCGGGACAAACCTCTGGATATACGGTAATATAATCTTCGGTACTTTTACCGTCGTGGGAGTTGCCATACTGATTTTTATGGCCCTTTTCAACGCCGAGTTTGACTAGGCATCAGGCCCATCTGAGCTTTAACCATATCCCCACCCAAAGATTACCACCGATAAGTCGCGTACCCCGCTCTCGCAATCTCAAAGATAGACAGGCAAAGGCACATCGTTCTATAATAATCAGGTTAAGGATTATATAAAAATGTCAGTTCTTTATGTTGTGGCTACCCCGATTGGCAATCTGGAAGATATATCGATGCGGGCTCTCCGCGTGCTCCGCGAGGTCAAACTTATCGCCGCCGAGGATACCCGCAAGACGAGGCGCCTGCTGACCGCCTACGATATCAAGACGCCCCTGACCAGCTACTACGAGCACAACAAGCTGTCTAAACTCGACCGTATCCTGGACAGGCTTGATAAAGGGGATATTGCCTTGGTCTCCGAGGCGGGTATGCCCGGTATTTCCGACCCCGGTTATGAGCTTATTGTGGCGGCGGGAAAGAGAAATATCCCCGTCGTTCCGGTTCCGGGGCCTTCGGCGGTTATCACAGCGCTGGCTGTCTCCGGACTGCCTACGGACAGGTTCTTATATATAGGTTTCCTGCCGAATATGACCGGCGCCCGTCGCCGCGCGCTGGAATCGGTCGCCGCTGAACCGGGCACCATCATCGCCCTGGAAGCGCCGCACCGCCTGAAGTCATCTTTAGAGGATATATTCAACGTTCTCGGCGACCGGCGTATCGCTGTCGGCCGCGAGCTTACCAAGCTCCACGAGGAGGTCTTCCGGGGGACCGTGAGAGAGGCTATGAACCACTTCACCGGGCCCAGGGGTGAGTTCACCCTGGTTATCGAAGGCAAGACCACGGCTGATAAACCGCAGATAACCGAGGCTATCGAGGGGCAGTTACACCGGATGTACCTTAACGGTTCTAAAGCCAGAGAGGCAATTGCCACGGTAGCCACGGCGACAGGGCTGCCGAAGAAAGAGCTATATAAAACCTGGCTCAGGCTGGACAAGGTCTGGGACAGAGATAGAGAAATCGCGTCAAAACTGGATAAGGAGTAAACGGATGCGTCGCGGCTGTATATCACTGGGTGAAATAAAATGCGATGAGTGCGGTAATGACATCCCCTATCCCGACCGCTACCTGGACGTCAATGAAAAGGACGGCATCGAGGACGACGAGGGTGAAACCCGGCGTTACTGCGTGGAATGCTGCCTGAAGAAGGGCTACGCACACTACAAAGAAGAGAAAGGCGAGAGGATACTGACCTTTTTCTAGGCCAGCTATTCTGTCGCACCGGAACTTTCAAGCATGAGCGAGAGAATATTTATCGGCGTCGCCTGGCCTTATGCCAATGGCTCGCTGCACCTGGGTCAGATCGCCGGAGCTAATCTACCGGCGGATATCTTTGCCCGTTTCCATCGTCTCAAGGGCAATGACGTACTCATGGTATCCGGTTCCGACCAGCACGGCACCCCGATAACCATCAAAGCCGAGCAGGAAGGAAAAAAACCCGAGGAAATAGCCGAGTTCTACCAGCGTGAATACCTCGACTGCTGGCAGCAGCTGGGGATTACTTTTAACCTCTTTACCACCACCGGCACTAAAAACCATGCCGAAACGGCGCAGGACATCTTTCTGAAACTTCTCGAAAAAGGCTATCTATATAAAGCCACCATGTCCCAGTTGTATTGTACCCAGTGCCGGCGCTACCTTCCCGACCGTTATGTCGAAGGTGTTTGCCCTTTCTGTAACGCACCCGGGGCACGCGGCGATCAGTGTGATGCTTGCGGCAAACCAATAAATGCCACGGAATTAATCGACCCCTACTGCCGAACCTGCCGGACCACTCCCGTTTCGCGGGACTCGGAACATTTCTTCCTCAAATTGAGCGCTTTCCAGGAGAAACTGGAAAAGTGGGTGGCCAGGCAGAGTCATTGGCGACCGAATGTCATCGGTCTTACCATGCGTTATCTAAAGGAAGGCTTGAAGGATAGGGCGATAACCCGCGATATCGAATGGGGCGTGCCGGTGCCGGTCGAGGGCTTTGAGAATAAGCGACTCTACGTGTGGTTCGAGGCTGTTATCGGCTACCTCTCGGCATCGAAGCAATGGGCTACTTTGCGCGGTGACAATGACGAGTGGCGGCCTTTCTGGCAGGATGACGTCAAGAGCTATTACTTCATCGGCAAGGACAACATCCCCTTCCATACCCTTATCTGGCCGGCGATGCTGATGGGCTACGAAGGGCTGGCCCTGCCTTACGACGTGCCGTCCAATGAGTTCCTGACGATTGAAGGAAGGAAAATTTCTACCAGCCAGAACTGGGCGGTATGGCTGCCGGACTATCTGGAACGGTACGACCCCGACCCCCTGCGCTATCTTCTCTCCATCAATATGCCGGAGACCAGCGATACCGATTTTTCCTGGCGGGAATTCGTCCGCCGCAACAATGATGAACTGGTAGCCACCTACGGCAACCTGGTCAACCGGGTGCTGACGTTCACTTACCGCAACTATGACGGGAGCGTACCGGAGCCAGGCGAACTGGCAGATGCCGATAAAATCCTGACTAAAAATACAGAATCTTCCTTGGAACAGACAGGAGAGTTGATTTCAAAATGCAGCTTCAGGCAGGCTATCATGACGGCTATGTCCGCCGCCCGTGATGCTAACCGCTACCTCGATGATAAAGCCCCCTGGAAGGTGATTAAAGAAGACCGGCAGGCGGCGGCTGCGTCTCTATACGTGGCGCTCGGCGTTATTACCCAGCTTAAAACGATGTTTTACCCCTTCCTCCCCTTCAGTTCCCAGAAGGTTCACGAATATCTAGGCTTCGAGGGGCAGGTGGAGGACGGTGGCTGGAAATGGCAGGATTTACCCGCTGGGCAGACATTAAAAGAACCGCAACCTCTGTTTAAAAAGCTGGACGAGAGTATTATCGAAGAGGAGACCCGACGCATTGGAACTTGACCAGATATATGCCCCGGTACAGGAAGATTTGAAAAAAGTCCGGGAAACGCTAAAGTCGGTCAGCCGTGTCGATTTCGGCTGGTTGGCGGAGCAGATACATCATGTCGTCAGGGAAACGGGCAAGGGAATCCGGCCGGCACTGACCCTGCTCTCGGGCAGGTCGTATGAATATGACCTTACATACCTGCTGCCGATGGCGGTTTCCGTCGAACTGATGCACACCGCTACACTCGTCCATGATGACGCCATCGATAAGTCTTCCACGCGGCGGGGACAGGCGACGATCAACAGCATCTGGGGCGACGAGATAGCCATCCTCCTGGGCGACTACCTTTTTGCCAAGGCCGGTGAGTTCGTCGCGGATACGCAAACGCCCCGGGTCGTCAAGCTCTTTTCACAGACCCTGGGCACTATTTCCAGCGGCGAGATTGTCCAGTTCCGTGCGGCTTTTAATCCGGACCAGGCGCGTGAGGACTACTTCCACCGCATCTACGGAAAGACCGCCTCCCTGTTTTCGCTATCGACACAGTCGGGCGCCATATTAAGCAAGGCTTCGGAGGAATCGGTAGCGGTGATGAAAGAGTACGGCGACAGCCTGGGCATCGCCTTTCAAATCGTGGACGATATCCTGGACTTTACCAGCACCAAAGAAATGCTGGGTAAACCGGTAGGCTCGGATTTAATGCAGGGCACCCTGACACTGCCGGCTATGTTCCTCATGGAGCGCCACCCTGATGATAATCCCATCAGGAAGCTCTTCGAGACGAGAGACAATAAATACGTGGGTCAGGCCATCGACATGGTGCTTAATTCATCGATTATCGGAGATTGTTATGAAGTCGCCAGAGAGTACTGCGACCGGGCCTGCCGTAATCTTAAAACGCTGCCCAAGCTGGCCAGCCGTCAGTCGCTGCTGGACCTGGCCGAGTATATTATCCGCCAGGGAACCTAAATAGACTGTTCCCCCAATGGGATTTTATGGTTCTTTCGGCATTTGGTCGGCAGGGGATAATCCCGCCCCTTCCCCACACCTCGATAGTTATCTATTCCCACCCAGGTCACCCTCGCGCCATCCTCGGCTTATCCCCCCAAAAAGGGAGTGCGCAGCGAGAGGGGCGCCAGCCCCTCTCAAAAAACATCCCCCTCGTGAACAACATAGAAAGACGAGTGGAAAGAATAAACCTGTTCGAGAGGGGGACCAAGGGGGTGAGTATAAAAGATCAATCGCCGGCTAACAGTGCTATTATTAGTCGCCCGTCCAGACACTACCGTCGTTATAAGTCTCTTTTTTCGATGTCGGCAGTTTCTCTTTAAAGCGGTCGACGGCATACTGGCTGGCGGCGTAGCCTTCTTCCCGGTGCCCCGCTGAAATCGCCACCACGAAGTTGATTTCGCCGACTTTCAGCTTGCCGGTGCGGTGGTAAATTGCCACCTGGTTTACTGGCAACTTTTGTTTTATATCGGCGGCTATCTCGCGTAATCCATCTACAGCCCGGCCACTGGCGTCTTCGTACTCCACAGAAAGGACCGCTTTACCGCGGGAATTATCGCGTATCAGGCCGATATAGGCCACCACACAACCGCTATCGGGAGTCTTGACCCGGTTAATCACCTGCTCCGGAGATATGGGCTTATCAGTAATCTGAATCATATCTGCATTGATATTATTTATTTACCTCACCTCCTCGGTCACCCTCTCCTTCTGAGGCAGGTGAAGGAGAGGAGGAAGATATGGAAAGAGGGGCTTCGCCCCTCTTAAACACCCCGGATTTTTACGGTGCCCCTCTTAAACAACCTTTAAAAACATCTGTAAATTATACCTGATGAACTCTTGATAATAATCCCGGGCTCTTAATCCGGTCCCGCCGGGTTCTGCTCGGGGACGAGGTGGGGTATGCCCGGCGTCTTCTTGGGCTTGAGTACTCGCTCGCCCTCGGCTACCGGCTTTACCGGCGCCGGGGTAGTCGTTTTCCTGACCTTCTTCTTGGGCTTGGCCAGGCCTATTTCCACGAATACACTATCCAGCTCTGCACCTTCGAGGGTCTCCTGGGCAATCAATTTGCTAGCCAAGGCTTTCAGCTTGGATTTATTATCGGCCAGAATCTTCCTGGCGGTCTCGTGGGACTCTTTAATAATACGGTTTATCTCCTGGTCGATGGCGTCGGCCACCTTATCGCCGTAGTCCTTCTGCTCGGAAATTTCACGGCCCAGAAATATCATCTCCTGCTTATCGCCGAAAGTCCTCGGTCCCAGGGCATCGCTCATGCCCAGGTCGGTTACCATGCGGCGGGCTAGCGATGTGGCGCGTTTGATATCGTCGGCTGCCCCGCTGCTGATTTCATTAAAAATCAACTCCTCGGCGCTGCGGCCTCCCAGCATGTGCGCCAGCATGTCCATTATCTGAGAACGGGACATGAGGTACCTGTCCTCGGCGGGGAGCTGCTTGGTATAGCCCAGCGCCATACCACGGGCAACGATGGAAATTTTATGTACCGGGTCAGCGTTGGGCAGTATACGGGCCACCAGGGCATGTCCGGCTTCGTGATAGGCGATAACCTCTTTCTCTTTGGGGCTGATTTTCCGGCTCTTCCTCTCCGGGCCGGCGATCACTTTATCGACGGATTCTTCAAACTCCTTTTGTCCGATAGACTTCCGGTTACGCCGGGCTGCCAGGATAGCCGCCTCGTTGACCAGGTTGGCCAGGTCGGCACCGCTGAAGCCGACGGTACTCTTGGCCAGGGTTTCGAGGTTTACGTTCTTATCCAGCGGTTTTCCGTTGGTATGTACCTTGAGAATAGCCGTCCGCCCGACGATATCCGGCTGGTCCAGGATAACACGCCGGTCGAAACGACCGGGACGGAGCAGGGCCGGGTCGAGGATATCCGGTCGGTTGGTGGCGGCGATAACGATTACGCTGGTATTGGTGTCAAATCCGTCCATTTCCACCAGTATCTGGTTGAGGGTCTGCTCCCTTTCGTCATGGCTGCCGCCGAGTCCGGCGCCGCGCTGGCGGCCGACGGCGTCAATTTCATCGATAAAAATAATGCACGGCGTATTACGCTTGGCCTGGTCGAAGAGGTCGCGTACCCGCGAGGCGCCGACGCCGACAAACATCTCGACAAATTCACTGCCGCTGATAGAAAAGAAGGGGACATCAGCCTCACCGGCTACGGCTCTGGCCAGCAACGTCTTGCCGGTACCGGGAGGACCCACCAGGAGAACTCCCTTCGGGATACGCGCTCCGAGAGTCTGGAACTTCTCGCTCGATTTAAGGAAGTCCACCACTTCCTGCATGTCCTGTTTGGCTTCTTCCACTCCGGCTACATCGGCGAATGTTACGGTAGCCCGGGCGGCCGGGAAAAGACGCGCCCGACTGCGCCCGAAGCTCATGGCCTGGTTATTGGCACCGCGCGCCTGCCGGAACAGGAAGAACAACAGGAAGCCGAAAATCGCCAGCGGCAGCAGGTTAATCAGCAGTCCGCCCCAGTTAATGCCTGACGAGCCCTTGATATCAACGATGACTCCGGAACCGGAGCCGACGTCCAGCCCCGTAATATCGTAGATGCTGGCATTGGCTTCCTTAAAGGTTTTTAGCTCTTTACCATCAATGGTGGTAACCAGCATCATCTCCCCATCGATTTCAATCTTGGCTATCTCTTTGTCCTGCGATAGGGTGATAACCTGGCTCAGGGGGACCTCTTCAGGTTCGCTGGAGCCCGGCATCAGAAAATAGAAAAACAGAATCGCCGCCAGCAGAATGAGAATATATATTAAGCCGTTACGCTTCCAGTTAGTTTTCATCATCCGCCTTAATGCACGGGATCACTCTCGTACAATAATAATTATACCATAAATAGAGTTAATAAATGATTAATAACAGGTATATATATATCATGCTCGCACAAAATATTCAATAATAATACCTTTTGGTTTTTACTGATGGTTACACCTCATACTTATTGCCCAAGATAGTATACTCACTCTCCAACCTCTTGGTTCGTGCGACAGGTTTATCAGGCTGGTCGGAGAGGGAGAAGCAAGGAGGAAGATGAAGTTTATTTACGGCTACCCGTCACCCGCGCCGGTGTCCTGCCGACGGTAAGTCGAGTGACGGGCAGCCACAGATATATACGAAGTCTCTATAGCGAAATATTCAATTTAGTCACCCCAGGGCCATAACCACCGCCACCATGGTTTATGGAGACTGATTGGTTTCCACGGCTTGGCAGCTTTGACGGGCTTGATAACATCCCCATTCTTCCAGGGCTTGATAACCGGCTTGATAGGACTGGAATATTTGCCTTCCCAGGTGAGGGGTCCGACTAGGGACACGATATCCGTGCCGGGAATGAGGTCGGCGTGAAGTTCGGCGGACCAGTTGCCCCGGGCGCTGACTCCGGCAAAGACACCCGTGCCTCCGGAGCTTCTCCACGTACCGGAATCGTTAATATCACCGGTATACAGGTTTCCACTGATTCTTCCCGAGAAATAGCCGTTAAGCACGCCGGAGCCGTCGGGGCGGGCCATAGCGAAACTGCCCATCATGAAGCCCCAGACGCCGCCATCATCACTGACCTTGACCAGGGAATCGTGGCTCGACCAGAAAGCGGTCCCTGCCAGCGCTTCCCAGTCGCTGCTCAGCAGGTACCCCTCGACGATTTCGTCATTATATCGCCAGATATCCCCTTTGACTATGGGGTCGGGCATAGAGGTGACGTAAATCAGGCCGTTTCCGGTAAAGGGGGTGGAAGACCCCGGCCGCCATTTATCATTTTTAGCCAGAGCCGTTGCGGGAACGACCATTGTCAGGACCAGGACAAGTGCCAGGCAGATGAGCAATAATCTCTTTTTCATTTTTTACCTCCTCGATATAATTGTTTTATCCGGTGTAGCGGCCCCGGCCGGTATCAGAGCCGCCCGTTATTTGATTAAATTCTCCTCACTACACGGTTTCCATGGTATGTTCTTGATTGGCTGCCGCCACCGCCATAATCTGGTCGAAGGCGGTCTCATCCTTTTCCAGAATACTCAGACAGGCATCTACTACCTGAGGGTCGTAGAGGATTCCCTTGTTCTTGGATATCTCCGCCAGAGCGCTTTCCAGACCGAGAGCCGGACGGTAGGGCCGGTGGGATGACATAGCCTCGACAACGTCGGCTACTCCCAGAATCCTGGCCTCGATGATAATATCCTCATCGGAAAGACCGCCGGGATAACCCGAGCCGTCCAACCGCTCATGGTGCTGTAGAATCGCCTCGGTAACCGGCCAGGGGAAGTCTATCTTCTGGAGGATTTCGTAGCCTACCTGGCTATGGTTCTTGATTATGCTGTATTCATAGGCGCTTATCTTGCCGGGTTTGCTGAGAATTTCTGTCGGTACCGCCACTTTCCCGACATCGTGGAGAAGTCCGGCGATATGAATTCCCATTACCTGCCACTCGGTCAGTTTCATCTCCCTGCCGATAGCCCTGGCCAGTTCGGCTACCCGCCGCTGATGGCCGGCGGTGTATGGGTCGCGGCTTTCCACCACCAGAGACACAGCGTGGATAACGCCATCCATGGCCTTCTCCAGTTCGGAATGCTTCTGCTTGATATTCGCGTAACGATTGGCGTTATCGATATTGGCGGCTACATCGGTTGAAACCCTCTGTAAAAGCCGTCTTTCTTCATTGGTATACGGCTCCCGGGTAGATTTGCTGCTGAGAAGCAGCATACCGGCCAAGTGCCCGCTGTTCCTTATCGGCACCAGAAGCTCAATCCTGTTATTATCCAGGATCTGCCGGTCATCGGAGGTGAGGCTTATCAGCGATGGAATAACCTCCATTTCCAGGTTATCAATGACCTTATTCTGCTGCTGCATGGTAGCTACAAGCGGACTGTTCGCGGAGAAGTACAGTTTCCCGCGGCTCTTTTGACCGGAGAAAGCATAAGTGGAGTAATGACCCGTGGCCGGTGAAGGCAGGAGGAGATAGACACCGCGACTCTGCATACCGTTGGCCACTACGTCAACCAGCGATGAAGATAGCTGCTCCAGGTCAAGGTCGCCTTTCGTTTCCAGGGTAAACCGTTTGAGCGTCTGGATATGGTCGTACCTTTCTCGGAAAAACCACCTGTCGACCGTTTTCTGTAAACGTGAAAATACCGGCTGAAATATGAAAGCGGCGCAGAAGACGGCCACCATGGTGAGTGTAATAGAGATAGGGCTCAAGAAATCATGGAAGAAATAGCTCAGCAGGTAGATAAAGCTGCCGAAGCCACCGAAAACCAGCAGACTTGTCAGGGAAAACGTTATACTTTTGCGGAGTATTACTCTCATTTCCAGCAAGTTGTGTCTTAACATGCCCATGGTGGCGATGACGCAGAACAGTATATTGCCGATGATACCCAGTGGATACATGCTGATTCCCAGGACCGTC
>CAYVPT010000007.1:18246-22291 GCA_964453865.1 uncultured Dehalococcoidaceae bacterium | reverse complement strand
CCAAATACCTGGACGTCCTGGTGACGGAAAATACCTTCGGCGATATCCTCACCGATGAGGCCTCGATGCTGGCCGGCTCGATGGGGATGCTGCCCTCGGCCAGCCTGGCCGGGGTACCGCAGGCGGGCGTCAAGACCCTCGGCCTGTATGAACCCATCCACGGCAGCGCGCCGCGCCGCGCCGGCCTGAACATGGCCAACCCCATCGCTACCATTTTGAGCACCGCCATGATGCTACGCTATTCCTTCACGCTGGAGGAAGAAGCAAAAGCGGTGGAGAGAGCGGTTGACGAAGCGTTAAACGAGGGCTACCGCACCTATGATATAATGAGTGAAGGCAAAAAAAGGGTGGGGACCAGAGAAATGGGCGATATCATCGCTAAAAAGGTGGGAGGGAAGTAATTGAAATCGGTCCAACTTTACGATACGACCTTGCGTGACGGGGCCCAGAGCGAGGGCATATCTTTCTCTGTGGTGGACAAGCTGCACATCGCCCGGAAGCTCGATGAACTTGGTATTCATTACCTCGAGGGCGGCTGGCCCGGCTCCAATCCCAAGGACGCCGAGTTCTATCAAAAAATAAAAGACATCAGGTTACAAAACGCACGGATTGCGGTTTTCGGCTCCACGCGGCGGGCCGGTATTAAAGCCGAAGATGACAATAACCTGACGATGCTGGTCAAATCGGGCACTGACATAGCTACTCTCGTCGGCAAAGGGTCAGACCTTCATGTCACCAACGTACTGCGCACTACCCTTGAGGAAAACCTCAAGATGGTCGCGGATTCCATCCGCTATCTTAAGTCGCACGGGCTGACGGTTTTCTGGGACGTCGAGCATTATTTTGACGGGTTTAAACACAATCCGGAATATTCTTTGAAAACGCTGGAGGTGGCTGCTGAATCAGGTGTAGATTGCCTGGTGCTCTGCGATACCAACGGCGGCGCCCTGCCGGATGAAATCAAGACGGCCGTTAAGGCAGCCTCTAAAATAACCCGTGTAACACTGGGGATTCACTGCCACAACGATGGCGGGCTGGCGGTGGCCAATACGCTGGCGGCGGTGCAGGCGGGAGCAACGCAGGTACAGGGCACCATCAACGGTCTGGGTGAGCGCTGCGGCAATGCCGATTTATGTACCATCATCCCCGCTTTGAAGCTGAAAATGGGTATCGACTGCATAACCGATGCCCAGCTGGCCATGCTTACCGAGGTATCCAGTTTCGTCAGTGAGACGGCTAACATCGTCCCTGACCCCTTTGCCCCTTATACGGGCGCCAGCGCCTTCAGCCACAAGGCCGGCTATCATATGGATGGTGTTACCAAGTGGCCGGACGCTTACCAGCATATCGACCCGGCCAAGGTGGGCAATAAGCAGCGGACGGTGGTTTCCGACCAGTCCGGCAAGCGCAATATCATCGCCAAGGCCAGGGAGATCGGGGTAGACCTCCCGGCCGATGCTAAAGAGACCCAGTCCCTGTTGCAGCATATCAAGCTCCTGGAGAGCCGCGGTTTCCAGTACGATAACGCCGAGGCTTCCTTCGAGCTGTTACTGCACCGCGCCAAGACCGGCTACCAGCCGCCTTTTGAACTGGTCGACTTCATGGTGGTGGTGGAAAGCCGGCGGCGGCCGTCCACCCGCAAGGGGCAGGACCAGATGCTTTCCGAGGCGATGGTCAAGGTGAAGGTGGGCAATGAGACGATGCACACCGCTGCCGAGGGCGATGGCCCGGTCAATGCCCTGGATGTGGCCATGCGCAAGGCGCTTTTACAGTTTTACCCCAGCCTTTCACAGGTCAAGCTGGTGGACTATAAAGTACGTATCCTTGAGGAAAGCACCGGCACCGAGTCACAGGTACGCGTTCTCATCGAGTCCTCCGACGGCGTGAACGAATGGCATACCGTAGGCGGCTCGACCAACATCATTGAGGCTAGCTGGCTGGCCCTGGCCGACAGCCTGGAATGGTGGCTGGTGAGGCAGGGTAAATAGCCTTTTCCGAAGGCTTCTCGGGAGAAACAGGATGAAAATCAGTGTCATCGGCGCGGCCGGCTGCGTCGGTTCCAGTATCGCTTTCAATATCGCCCGTCAGGGACTGGCCGATGAAATCATGGTGGCGGATATCCGGCGTGACTGGCTGGAACATCATGCGATTGATTTCTTCGATGCGGCGGTGGCCGGCCGGGTCGATATCCGCATCAACATGGGCACTTACGAGGACCTAGCAGGTTCGGATATCGTCGTCATGGCGGCGGGCATCGGCGTAACGCAGGGCGCCCGTTCCAGGGACGGCCAGCTGACTTCGAGGCAGCACCTGCTCCCGGACAACCTGGAGATTATCCGGGAATGGGCGCCGGCGGTGGACCGTTATTGCCCGCAGGCTGTCGTGATTACGGTGACCAATCCGGCGGACGTGCTGAACTATGCTGCCTATCTGTTAAGCTCGGGGAAGGAACGCCGCCGCTTTCTCGGGTATACCCTCAACGATACCGTCCGCTTTCAAATCGCGCTGGCGGAGGCCCTGTCGGTGGCGCCATCGCGGATTGAGGCCACGGTCGTCGGCGAGCACGGCGGGAGTATGGTGCCCCTTTTCATCTCTGTGAAGGTGGACGGGAAGCCGGTCGCCCTAGATGGAGATATACAGGCAAAGGTCAGGGAAAGGACCGGTGATTACCTCCCTCATATGCTCCGGCTGAACCTGCCGCGCACCTCCGGGTGGCTGACCGGAGTGGGCGTGGTGAAAATGATTGATGCTATCGTCAACGATACGGGCGAGGTTATTCCCTGCTGCGTGGTGGTTGATGGCGAATACGGTTACCGGGATACCAGTATCGGACTGCCGGTCGCCCTGGGGCGGCAGGGTGTGCGAAAAGTAATCGACCTTCAACTTACCCCGGAAGAAAAAGGACTGCTCGATAGCTCCGTAGCCAACGTCCAGAAGTCTATCGATTACGTGGTAGGGCGGGTAGGCAGCTATTTTTAGCGCTGCCGTGCCAGCTCTTTCTTCGTCCGCCGGTGCCGCGGCCGCAGGTCTTCAGCGCCCGGTGGGCGGCCGAGACAGGTGTATCTTCTCATATCATGCCCTTTTTCCGGCGTGTCAATACCAACCGGCACAGAAGCCCCTGCATTATTTAAAGGCTGCTGGGCTGCCCGGACCTCCCGGGCATGCAATAAAACGAGCTTATGTAAGAAATTAGAAGATGTGACGTTGAGCGGCTTAGCGAGCATGAACAACCGCTTGACATCCTCGTTGATTTGCAGGGTTCCCCGGGATTTACGTCTCACTATTTAGCCTCATTTATAATGGTATACCATAATATACACGTTTGTCAAGAGGGTTTTTACCCGTTCTTTAATTTTCCGTATCGGGAAGGTAAAAAGTCCTGTTATGTCTTCCTGATATAGCGCTATTGGTGTATAATATTAAGTGGAGCTATTTGTTATTACAGGAAACCTGCGGAGGACTAAATGGGTCACATTAAAAGCGCCGCCGAGATAGCCCGGGAAAAGCTGGAGAAAATCGGCGCGCCTACGGAGGAGGAACGCCTTAAGTGGAAGTACTCCCCGGAAGGGGAAAAACTGGCGGCCCGTTATCTCAAGGAAAATAACATTAACCTGGCCACCGAGTTCAAACAATACGATGATAAGGCCAGGCAATTTGTCGCCGCCAGCATTAACGATATTCTTCTTCGCAATATCAGTCTACCCCGGAATGATGCTGCTCGCAGGACCAACAAAAAGGCGATGGACGGCCTGAAAGCCCTGAAAAACGATAAAGTGGCCGTGGAAAACGTTTTCAGCCACCTGCGGCATGTCCTCGACCACTATGTGCAGGAAGGCGCCAAGCAGAAGAAACAGGCCTACGATAATCTCAAGGCCGAGTTCGAGGCCAGAGTACAGGAGGCCATCCGGCAGAAGACCGGCGTTAACGCCAACATAAAAGTGGATGTAGAAAAGCAGCCCCAATTCCTCGACGAATGGCAGCGGTTGCAGGCCCAGATGGAAGCGCAGTACCTGACGTTGCTGGACGATTATAAGAAGGAACTGGC
>CAYVPT010000007.1:0-18146 GCA_964453865.1 uncultured Dehalococcoidaceae bacterium | reverse complement strand
CCCAGATGGAAGCGCAGTACCTGACGTTGCTGGACGATTATAAGAAGGAACTGGCGGTTATAAATTAGGTATATTAAAACGAACATGGATACCGATAACGAAAGAATCGACCGCGCCGCCCGTTATACGGAGATATTGAGGTATCCCCGGCAGCACCTCGCCACGTTCGGCGTGACCAACATTTACTACTACATCATCACCGAGCCGGTCTACTCGGAGATTACCCAAGAAACGAACGAGACGGTTATCCGGGAAGGCCGGGTCATCGCCGAGCGTCCCAAAATCGTCACGCCTTACTATCTCACCCACCTGGAGGGATTCAGCTACGATGCCCGCCGCTACTTCGAGTCACTGATGCGCACACACGGCCCGGATATGCCCGGCCTCTTCTACACCTATAAAAACGAGCCCGGCAACCTGAATATTGTCTCGGACGGCTGGCAGACCATCATGGAAAAGCTCAACGCAGAAATCGACCAGAAAGGCGACCCTCTGGCGACCATCATCAAGGGCCAGGACGACCTCTGGGACGTCTCTCTCCTCAAGTTTATTTACGAGATTACCAACCGCTCGCTCCGCACCAATGTCCAGCAACTCGTCGCCAAGGGGCTGCTTAACATGAGCCACGGCGGCATCCCCGTCGGCGCCCGTCAGAAAATCGAGGAGATGTTCCAGCAGGTCACCACGGGCGAAATCAAACCCTACGAGCTGGAGCGCGAACTAAACCACTGGGGCGCCTTCGAGGAGTACCAGGACCGTTTCTTCAACCTGATAAAGGGAAGAAAATAGCCGATGCCTGCCGATACTGTCATCATCCGCCCCCCGAGCGAGGCCAATAGCTTCCTGCTGCCGGTGACCGTGGGATGTTCTCATAACGCCTGTACTTTCTGCGGCACCTTCTACGATTTCAAGTTCGAGGTCCGCCGCCCGGAAGACATCCGGCGGGATATCGATAGCGCCGCCCGGCACTTTAGCCGCAGCGTCCGCCGTGTCTTCCTGGAAAATGGCGATGCCTTAATTTGCCCGCAGGCAATCCTTACGGAAACGTTGCAATACCTTAAAGAGAGGTTCCCTTACCTGGAAAGGGTCGGCACCTACGCCACGCCGAAAGCGGCGCTCCTGAAAAGTCCGGAGGAACTCCGGGAATTATGTAATCTCGGCCTGACCATCGCCTACCTCGGCGTGGAAACAGGCGATGAAGAACTGCTATTGAAAGTGAACAAGGGCGCTACCCGGAGCCAGATTGTCGAGGCCGGGAGGAAGCTAAAACAGGCGGGCATCACCACCTCCGTTACCGTAATCCTGGGCCTCGCCGGCCCGGAAGGCTCCGAAAAGCACGCCATCGAGACGGGCAGGATACTGACGGAAATTGACCCCCATTTTGCCGGCGCGCTGACCCTGATGCTCATGGAGGGGACGCCTTTACATAACGATTGGCTGGCGGGCCGTTTTAAACTGATTTCACCGTTCCAGTCGCTGGTGGAGCTCAAGCTGATTATCGAGAACTCCAGCTTCACCGATTGCTTTTTCACAGCCAATCATGCTTCTAATTATTTGCCGATAAAGGCCAGGCTGCCGCAACAAAGGAACGCTGTGCTCGCCCTGATAGACAAAGTGCTGCAAAACAAAGACGAGTCTTTACTGCGTCCCGAATATATCCGGGCGCTTTAAAAATACCCTGCGGGAGGGCCGGATGAAACTCTCCGTCATCGAAGCCAGAGACCTCTCCGAGGCATGGTTTTTATGCCTTAGCAAGACGCTTGATGAAGGCTACGAATACGTCATCGACCGCGGCAGCTTCACCGGCCAGAAACGCAAAGAACTCGACCTGGCCGTCATCCAGGTGCAGTATCCCGGTACCCGGCCCCTCATACCGGATGTGCCACCGGGCGTGCCCCCACCCAGCACCATGGAGTACCTGGAAAGCTACCTGCCGTACCTGATGACGGCCCACCGTAAAGAAGGGGAGCAATACACCTACGGACAGTACCTGGAAAAGCAAATTGCCGAGGTCATCCGGATGTACAAAGAAGACGGACATAATACTAACCAAGCTTTCATGGCGGTGGGCGACGATAAGTCAATCTATCTCCCTGATCCTCCTTGCCTGCGGATGATAGACACCCGGGTACGCAATGGCAAACTGAATTTCGTGGTGTATTTCCGTTCGTGGGACCTGTGGGCAGGCTTCCCATCCAACCTGGCTGCTATCCAGCTTTTGAAAGAGTATATGGCCAGTGAGATAGGCGTGAAAGATGGCGAACTGGTGGCGATGAGCAAGGGCCTGCACCTTTATGAGTACACCTGGGAACTGGCTAAAGCGGTGTTGAGAGTAAGTTGACTTAATTTGTGGAGGTCAAATCGTGGATTATATCGAAACTGTAGCTGATATGATTGCAGGGTCGCAAAGGGTCGTGGTTTTCACCGGCGCCGGATTCAGCACCGAGTCCAGCGTTCCCGACTTCCGCGGACCGCAGGGGGTCTGGAGCCAATTCGACCCCAGCGAGCTGAACCTGCCGAACTTCCTGCGGCGGGAAGATATCCGGGAAAAATACTGGCAGGTGCACCGGATGTTCTGGGAGACGGTAAAAATGGCCGAACCCAACAGCGGGCACTACGCCGTCACCGAACTCCACAACATCGGCAAGCTGGACTGCGTCATTACCCAGAATACCGACGGCCTGCACCAGAAATCCGGCACGCCCGATGACAAGGTCCTGGAACTGCACGGCACGATGCACTGGGTGGACTGCCTCGACTGCCGGCAAAGGTATCCCCGCGACTATGCTCACGAAAAGATGCTCGCCGGGGAGAAAGTGCCCCGGTGCGGGAAATGCAACGGTATTCTCAAGCCGGCGACGGTGGCCTACGGGCAATCGATGCCGGAGAGGGAGACCCGCGAAGCCGAGAGGAGGTCGGCCGGGTGCGACCTGTTCCTGGCGGCCGGCTCGTCGCTGGTGGTCTATCCCGCCGCGCAGATGCCCGTCATCGCCAAGCAGGGCGGCGCCCGTCTGGTTATCATGAACCTGACCGAAACACCGCATGACCATTACGCCGATGTCGTTATCGCGGAAAAGACAGGCGAAACCCTGTCCCGGATTGTGGCCCGGGTGAAGGAAAAAACCGGCGCACCATAAGTTCATAATGTTTCACCGTAAAGTCATATTCCTGCTTTTAACGGCGGTGGTTCTTCTTTTAACCCCTCTCCTCCCGGGCTGTTCTCACACTCCTGACCTCAACAGTCAGATCCATAAGGCCACTGCCCCTTACCTTTTCAGCCTGCTGGGCTGGGAGCTCAAGACTTTATCCGGAGAGATATTTAACAGGCACCAGACTGCCACGGATAATGCCACCTTAAACGAAAAATTGATGGAACAGCAGATAAGGGAGACCTTCTCCGAGGAAAATATTCATAACCCGGCGGAGAAACTGCTCGGGAGGAAGTTCAATTTCCCGCCGGTTTATATCCACCTGGGACAGCCGCCGAACCTGCTCGTCGTCTCGCCCCGGGACCGTATTGAAAAAATCAGGTCGGTCACACTGATACCAGATATGGATGAAGAGGATATGCAAACTTTAGAGACCGCGATAGACAGCCTAGGCTACTCATCTCTGGTGGTCGAGCTGGGCGGCCTGGCGACCTTTCCCAGCTACATCAGCAACGACGCCGATATAAAATTCATTCTTGAGACCGCCGCCCACGAATGGATGCACCAGTACCTGGCCTTTACGCCACTGGGGTTTCTCTACCTGCTGGATATCGCTGGTATCCGCCAGGACTACGACATCGAAACGATGAACGAGACCGTGGCCGATATGGTGGGTAAAGAGATCGGCGAAATCGTTTATCAAAAATACTATGCGCCGTCCGAAATAGACAGCATCGCGACGGAACCTCCTGAAAATGAATTCGATTTCAATGGGGCGATGCGAGAAATCAGGAAAGCGGTGGACGATTACCTGGCCAGGGGCGAAATCGAATCGGCCGAGGCCTATATGGAACAGCAGCGGCAGTACCTGGCCGCCAACGGCTACTATCTCCGCAAGTTGAACCAGGCCTATTTCGCCTTTCACGGCACCTACGCCGATAGCCCTACCTCCATCAGCCCTATTGGCGCTGAGATTAAGCAACTCCGCAGCGAGAGCGCTTCCCTGAAAGAGTTCCTGAAAACGGTCAGCAGAATGACCAGCCGCCAGGACCTGGCAGCAGCCGTGCGGTAAAGCCATCGTTCGCCAAATCAGGCACCGTATGGTATATTTTTGAAAGGCAAAGATGATACCCGCGATAGTAAGTTACGTCACCAGGCGTGAAGGCTGCAAGTTCCGCCGCCTGAACCCCCTCGTTAACAATGCTTTTATTGACGGAGAAAAGCTGGGGCAGGGCAATGGCCTTTCGCTTTACGTGCACATACCCTTTTGCCGGGCCCTCTGCCCCTTCTGCTGCTTTAACCGCTATCTGTTCCGGGAAGACCTGGCCCGCCGCTACTTTGTTGACCTGAAACAGGAACTCGAGCTCTATCTCGAGCGCGGCTTTATTTTTTCCAGCGTTTATTTCGGCGGAGGCACACCTACAGTGCTCATGGACGAGCTGGCCGCCTTCATCCAACACCTTAAAGCGCGGTGTCAGGTGCGGGAAATCTCGCTGGAGACCACGCCCACCGACCTGACCGCGCCCAATATCGAACTTCTAAAAAACATGGGTATCAACCGCCTGTCGGTCGGCGTACAGAGCTTCGAAGAGTCCGTGCTCAAGACCATGGGGCGGAACAACGGCCCGGCCGACGAGGTAAAAAGGCGCCTGCTTATGGCCGAGGGGCAATTCGCCACCCTGAATGTGGACTTCGTCTTTAATTTCCCCGGCCAGACCGTCGCGCAGTTCGAGACCGACATCGCCGCTTTCAAGGAACTGGGCATCGACCAGGCCACGTTCTACCCATTGATGCCCTCCCCTCACAAGAAAGACGCCCTGGAGCGAAAATTCAACCGGGTGGACAACTCCCGTGAGAGGCGGTTTTACGATATCATCCTGCGGGAGCTTTACCATGGCGGTTACACCGCCTCGACGGCCTGGTGCTTTTCTCGCGGCGAGCGCATGATTGACGAGTACATCATTGAATTTGACGACTATATAGGCATCGGGACCGGTTCGGTCAGCATCGTACGGGACAATTTCCTGGTTAATTCCTTTTCCCTAGACCGCTATCACGATTTCACGGCTGGCCGCCGCTTTCCCATCGTGGGCTGGCGTAAGCTATCGGAGAAAGAAAACCTGCGCTATTACCTGCTGACCAAGCTCTTCGGCATGAAGCTGGACACGGAAGCTTTCCGCCGCCGCTTCGGTGCAGGCATCGGCGGCAAATTGTGGGCCGAGCTGGCCTTCCTGAAAACCTGCGGTCTGGTATCCGGGGACAGTACGCTAAGGGTAACCGAAAAGGGCATGTACTCGGTCAGCGTCATGATGCGAGACTTCTTTGCTTCGCTCAACACGCTGCGGGAGCACTACATCGAGCACCAGATTTAGCTTCACTTAGTCGCCACGTATATCCCGGTGGCACCCAGCAGCAGCGGGCGGTAGATAACCTGCCGGAAACCGGCCTGCAACAGTATTTCTCTGACCTGCCCAGGAGTAAAATAATGCTCCGCCGATTCCGCCAGATAGCGGTAGGCGCCCTGGTTGCCGGAGAGAAGCATGCCAGCGGGCTTTACGAAAGCGCGCAGGTAGAGGTGAAAAAGGGCTTTAATAAGGCCGTTCTGCGGCTGGCTCGACTCGACGATGACGTACCGCCCCCCCGGCTTAAGCACCCGGTGCACCTCGGCAAAATGTGTCCGGCCTACCGGGTTTCTATAGGTCAGGTTACGGAAGGCGAAGGATATCCCCACGGCATCGAAGTGTCCGTCCGGGAAGGGTAGGCGGGTGACCTCGCCGTGGATAAACGAAACCCTGTCACCGATTCCAGCCCTGGCTGCCTTGCGCTTCGCCAGCTCCAGCATCGGCAGGGAGTAGTCCAGGCCGGAGATTTCTATCTCCCCAGCCGCCTGCCGGGCGATATTTATGGAAAGGTCACCGGTGCCACATCCCAGGTCGAGGACACGCGCCGGGTCTCCTTCCAGGCAGGCCGCGGCAGCCAGTCTCCTCCAGCGGCTGTCCTGCCCCAGGGTGATGACATGGTTAACGAGGTCGTACCGCGGCGGCACCGCGGTGAACATGCCATGCAGGGGCGGCGGGCTGCGGGAAAGGTCAGTACTTTCCATATCTGCCCTAAAAGACACGACCTAAAACGAAACCAATTCCCAGAAGCAACTGTGTCAGGAGCATCGTCATGACGTTGGCCGCCATACCAGGCATCAGTTTGGAGGGGTCATCATGATGCCAAGCCCCGTTGATTGCCCTGATGGTCAGTGGCAGGCTGAGTAAGGCCAGCAGCGTCCAGATGGGTATTACCTGCGCTACCGCCCAGGCGATTATCCAGACATACACGGCCAAAGCCACCACCGTGTAAAATATCGCCGCGTTTTTCTTGCCCATGGTGAGTGGCAGCGTCTTGCGATTGGCTTTGACATCAGCTTCGGCATCGGGGAATTCGTTGAGCAGGAGCAGGTTATGTACCAGAAAAAAAGACGGTATGGAGGCGACTACCACCGGCCAGGTGTAAGTGCCTGACTGGACAAAGTAAAGGCCAAGTATCGGTAACGCGCCCAGGCCTGCTCCGGCCGCCCATTCCGGCCACGGTCGCTTGAGGATGAAAGGGCTGTAGAGCAGTATGAAAAAAGCGGCCACGACGAGCAGCGGTAAGAGCCACAACCCGCGCTCGATGATGAAGTATATGCCGATAGGGATGGTAACAATCAAAGCACCCAGTCCGAGCCACAGCGCCTGTCCGGGGGTAAGCAGTCCGGCCGGGAGAATACCGCTCCCGCCACTGAAAGGCGTGCGCCTCGTGGCCAGGTCGATACCGCTGCGATAATCGAAATAATCGTTAATAATATTCACGCTGGCATGGGTAAGCACCAGCCCGAAGCCGGCAAGCAGGGCATACCAGAAATTGTAATGGTAGTCTTGCCAGGCTACGGCCGTGCCCAGAAAAGCCAGTACCACCGATAATGTCAGGAATTGCGGACGCGTCTCCAGAAACCAGACTTTTAAGCCCATCAGCCTGCTCCTTATTTTGGGAATTTCGTACCCCGGGTTATCACCATAATCCGCTTGGCATTATAGCACAGAAAGGTAAAGATGGTCATATCTCCAGGTTCGGGGTACGCACTATATAGTTAACAGAGATGTTAACTATATTAACATACAATATTTATAAAGCTTGTTTTCCGAGAAACAAAACGGGATACTCCAAAGCTGGCATGTTATTTGATAATAATTTTAACATGCCAGCCCGGATAAATGTTCTCCATCCGTCTTCTGTGAAAAACCAGGCTGTAAAAAGCTAAGCTTTAAGATTATTATCCCCGGGCCATTCCGCTAGGGAAGGGCCACACAGGATATTTAACAGTCTATGTTATTGTTTACTTCTGGAAAAATGGAGATTGCTCAAGGTGCCTGTCCTTCAGGGCCAGGAAGGCATCGTCAAGGGCGATAGCTTCCTGCTTGGCTTTATCTTCGAGGTTGTCCAGTCTTTCGGATACTTCGGTTATCCTCTCATTCAGGGCAGCGGCGGCCTTTGCAGCCTCATCTCTGACCTTGGCCACCGCGGCCTCGGCAGCTTTTCTAGCGGCGCCAGCAGCTTCTTCACCGGCTTGCTTGGCTATCTCGGCAGCGGCCCTGGCATCACGGGCGGCCCCCTGCGCTAACCTTACCGCTTCCTCTACCTTTTTAATATAATTCTCGAGGTCATCGAGAATCTCGGGCAGAGGTTTGGTCATTATTTTAGGTTGTTCGACTTTCGCCGGTTTGTTGGGTTCTTCTGTCTTTTTGGGCGTTCTGTTCATGCTATTATCTCCTTAAAGGCACTGATTTCTTCAGTGCTATCTATTCCTTTAAATCTTTCCAGGCTTATAATCTTTCCGCCAAATAATATTACCAAATAGGGGGAGGGTATAGCCTCCCCCTTGGAGCTTTCTCGTTTTAAAAACATGCATATTTTCTCTCAGGACAGTTACGGAAGCAAACTGGACAGACCAACACTAATAGCCACGGAGCCAAACACAGCGGCCAATATGGCTATTACCAGGAAAGCAATGAATTCCCAGGAACCAAGTACTTTCCTTATCAGCGCGGTGGGTATGGCCGCTGCAGCCTTGGTACCCGCTTCCTCGGCGGCCCTGGAGGCAGCTTCGGCTGATGCGATAGCCTGCCGGGCCACTTCTTCCGCCCGGGTAGCGGCCTTTTCCGTAGCCCGCCTGGCTTCTTCAGCAGCGGCTCTGGCGGCCCTGGCCACTTCTTCGGCCCGTCTGGCTGATTCTTCGGCAGCCATCTTTGATTCTTCAGCAGCCTTTTTCGACTCTTCAGCCTTTTTAGCAGCTTCGGCGCTGGCAGATTTTACGGCTGCTTCAGCGGCCTCTTTAGCTTCCACGGCGGCCTGTTCCGCCCGCTGTCCGGCTTCCTCGGCGGCTTTCTTAGCCTCCATAGTCTTGGCAGTGGCTTCGGCACCGGCGGATTTGACAGCGGCCTCAGCCGCGGCCCTGGCATCCCGTGACGCCTTGGCAGCTTCCTCGGCAGCAGCTTCAGCGGCTTTGGACATATCCTCGGCACGTTTGACCAGTTGATGCAAAGCTTGAGACGCCGCTTCAATAGCTTCATCACCGGCGGCATCGGCCTGCGCTGCTTTCTTACGTGTTTTATCAGCTACCTGAAGGCCTCTGATAGCGACGTCCTTGGCTTCTTTACCCGTTTCGTCGACTATCTCCGCCAGCCTGCCGGATACTTTAGTCGCCGCTACAATAGCGTCATCTCCGGCAATATCGGCTGCCTGTGCCTTAATCTGGGTAGCATCAGCCGCCTGTATGGCAACAGCGGCTGATCGCTTCGCTTTCCTACCGGCTTGCTCGGCCTTGATAGCTGTATCCGCGGATGCTAACTTGTCGACCTCGGCCCTGGTAGCCCTGGCTTCTTTGGCATCTTCGTCAGCCTGCTTGCCGGCGGCATTGGCAGCTTCTATTGCTTCCTGGGCAGCCTGAATAGCCATCTGCGCGATTTCTTGAGCCCTGACGGCAGCCTCCTCGGCAGCCTTTTCAGCTGCGGCGGCGGTGGCCCTGGCGGCCAGGTCTATCTCTTCTACCTTCCGAGTTGCCTCTTCAGCAGCTTCTTGGGCCGCTTTCATGGCTTCTTCAGCAGCGGCTTTGGCAGCAGCGCTGGCTTCATCTGCCCTCCGCGCAGCCTCTTCAGCAGCTTGCATAGCGGATGCCCCAGCCTCTTGTGCTAGCTGGGCAGCTTTTTCGGCTTTCCTGGCGGCTTCAACTGCAGCGGCTTGAGCCGCTCTCTTGGCCTCTTCAGCCGCAGCCATGGCGGCGGCACTGGCTTCTTCAGCCTTTTGGGCGGCCTCGGTGGCAGCCTGCACGGCAGCTTCGCCCGCTTCCCGGGCCAATCTTGCTGCTTCTTCGGCACGCTTGGCAGCTTCGATAGAGGCCTTTTGAGCGGCCTGGGCAGCCGTCTCGGCGGCAGCCCTGGCGGCGGCACTGGCCTCTTGCGCTTTCCTGGCGGCTTCTTCGGCTGCCTTTTTAAAGAATTCAGCCGCAGCCCTGGCACCAGTATCAGCCTCTTCAGCTTTGTGTACCGCTTCTTCCGCCGCTATTCTGGCCCCCCTGGCTACTTCTTCAGCTGTTGCAGCGGCTTCAGCTGCGGCTTTGGTGGCTGTCTCGGCAGCCATCTGGCCGGCTTTACGGGCCTCGTCGGCCCGCTTCTCCGCCTCACCCGATGCTTTGGTAGCATCAACGGCTGCCTGCTTGGCAGCTCTGGCAGCTTCTTCAGCCCTTCTGGCAGCTTCGGCTGCAGCCCGGATATTCTCATCCATTTCATCAAGAATCTGGGGGAGCGGCTTGCTCATTATCTTGGGACGTTCAGCCGGTTGTTCTGCTACTTTTTTCATATTTTTCGTAGGCATTCCAGTCTCCTTTGCCACCTGATTTAAAAAGGCGATCGTTCTTTACGAAAACAGGCTTTATAATTATGGTATTATACTCCCTGTAAAACGGATTTTCCACAATATTTCAATATATATTTAAAAAATTTTTAACACTCTCTAATAATAGATTTCCCTTGTAATGGATACACCAAGCTTGCATCCGAGTAGTAAAATATGCTATAAATTAATTATACATGTTGATTTAATACATGAACTATTATAACATGTATTATAAATGAATCATAACACCAATGAAAACCGGTGTCAAATGAATATCGGACAATAAAAAAGGATAGATGATCAATGCCGGAATGGACGTTTATCACCAAGCACGCCGTGCTCCTTAGCTTAATCGCCAGGCACCCCCGCATTACCGCCCGTGAGCTCGCGACACTACTGGGCATCACGGAAAGAGCCGTCCGTAAAATCATTGCCGACTTGTATACCGCCGGCTATATCGGCAAGAAACGCGAGGGCAGGGGAGTGAGATACAGTATCAATCCGGACCTGCCACTCCGCCAGGATACCCACCGCGAATTTGCCGTTGGCGATATGCTCATGTCCCTGGGATGGGAGAGAGCACACAAAGATAAATAACATCACCAGCAGTATGTTCTCCTGGCCGATTGAGCCACGTTATTTCCTTTTTTTATTAATCATCTTTGAAAGCTATTCCCATCTGTCGGCGTTGGCATGTTATAATCGTTATGATGTAGAGCTTCAACCGGAACGAAAGTAGTAGAGTTTACATAACAAATGACCGGAAAAACCGTGAACTTTACCGATTTAACTGACGCCCAACTAGATAGCCTGGTCCTTGCCCTGGGAGAGCCAGAGTACCGTGTCAAGCAGCTCCGGCACTGGATTTACCGGGGACTGGCTGCTTCTTTTGAGGAGATGACTGACCTGCCGCTCGCTTTCCGGCAGGCCCTGGAAAAGAAAACCCGATTGCATAGCCTGGAAGCGATACGTCAGATGTCCGGGCACGATGGCACTGTGAAAACTCTCTTCTCCCTGGCGGACGGGCGTACGATAGAGACCGCTCTGATGGTCTATCCACAAAACAACGGCCGGCCACGCTATACCGTTTGCATATCAACCCAGGCAGGTTGCGCCATCGGTTGCCCCTTCTGCGCCACCGGCCAGCAGGGATTCGAGCGCAACCTGACCCGCGGCGAGATAATCGACCAGGTGCTCTATTTTGCCCGTTACCTGAAAAATCAGCCTGATGTAAGACCTGAAGATACCGGCCAGAAGACCCCTGCTTTGACCAACACTGTTTTCATGGGCATGGGCGAACCGCTGGCTAACTATGCCGCGCTGTGGCCGGCGATTGAGGCGCTTAATTCTCCGGAGAATTTCAAGATGGGAGCCCGCCACGTGACAATTTCCACCGCCGGACTGATCCCGCAAATAAAACGTTTAAGCAGGGAGAGACTCCAGGTAGGGCTGGCCGTATCTCTGCATGCCGCGGATAACGTCCTGCGTGACCGGCTGGTGCCGATCAACAAGAAATACCCCCTGGAAGAGCTTATCCCTGCCTGTAAAGAGTATTACCGCGCCACCGGGCGCCGCGTGAGCTTTGAATACGTGCTCTTTAAAGATATTAACGATTCCCTTAGCCGGGCGCGCGCCCTGGCACGGTTGCTCCGCGGTTTGAACTGTCACGTCAATCTCATCGCGGCCAATCATACCGGCGACCGTACTTTTCAGCCGCCGGCGCCGCAGGTTATCATCGCCTTCGAACAGGAGCTAAGGCGTCATCACATCAATGCCACGTTACGCCAGTCCAGGGGCCAAGCTATCCAGGCCGGTTGCGGGCAGCTGCGTGGCCAGGTTATACGGAATATCGGCGACCGGAAAGATAGATTAATCAAGGTATAGGGAAGAGTGTCTCACCAGACGATAATGTGGATTGCCTTCGCGGTACTGGTGCCGACGGTGCTGGTACTGGACCTGGGGGTGTTCCAGCGCCGGGCACATACTATCAGGACCAAGGAAGCGTTGTTATGGACCGCCGGCTATGTCACCCTCGCTCTTATCTTCGCCGCCTGCGTCTATTTCTTTCTGACACCCGGCAAATCACTCACCTTTCTCACCGGCTATATCGTTGAGCTGTCCCTCAGCATGGATAACCTGTTCGTTTTCCTGTTGATTTTTTCCACTTTCTGCGTGCCCTCAGACTACCAGCACCGGGTCCTTTTCTGGGGTATCCTCGGGGCCGTTATCATGCGCGGCATCTTCATCGGTTCCGGCATCGCCCTGCTGCAAAGGCTGGAATGGGTGATTTATATCTTCGGGGCTTTTCTGGTCTATACGGGCATCAGAATTTCCCTGAAAAAAGATGGCGAGGTAGACCCCCAGAAGAACCCTGTTCTTAAGCTCTGCTGCCGCTACCTGCCCATGACCGATACCTACCACCAGGGTAAGTTCTTTATCAGGGATAAAGGGCGCCTTATGGGCACGCCGCTTTTCCTCGTGCTTATCGTCGTCGAGACGACGGATATCGTGTTTGCCGTGGACTCCATCCCGGCGATTCTGGCCATCACGCCCGACCCGTTCCTGGTCTATACTTCCAATATCTTCGCCATTCTGGGGCTGCGTTCTATGTTTTTTGCCCTAGCAGGGGCCACAAAAAAGCTGGTCTACCTCAACTACGGCCTGGCTGCCATCCTCACCCTGCTGGGGATTAAAATGCTGGGGTCTACATTCTTTCACGTACCGGTGGCCGTATCGCTGGGGGTGGTGGTGGGCATCCTGCTGATTGCCGCTATTGCCTCGGCGCTATGGCCGCCTAAAAATAACCTAGTAAAGTAAGCAGGGGGGAGGAAGTAACATGAATGAACCGAAGCCACGCAAAGAAAGCTGGGGTAAAAAGCTTAGGGCGCAATTCGTCGCCGGTCTGCTCATTGTCGTACCCGTCGGCGCCAGCGTCCTGATACTCGTCTGGCTCTTTACATCTATCGATAATATTTTACAGCCGGCCATCCGGTATTTCTGCGGGCACAACATTCCAGGCGTCGGCTTCGCGGCTACGGTCGTACTGATATTCATTGCTGGCATTATCGCCCGGAATATCATCGGTCGGAGGATATTGCACTTCGGTCATTCCATTATCTCCAGAGTCCCGATATTCCGACAGCTCTACGCTGGCATCAGACAGGTGCTGGAGAGTTTTGCGGCACCGGACAAGACCGGCTTTATGCAGGTGATTCTGGTAGAGTTCCCCAGGCCGGGCATGAAATCCCTGGGTTTTATCACCAACGAATTTAAAGACAGCAACGGAGAAAAAATGCTTAGCATTCTTATCCCCACCGCCCCCAACCCTACCTCCGGTTTCCTGGAAATCATCAAGGAAAAGGACATCATCCGTACCAAATTAACCGTCGATGAAGCCCTGAAAATGGTCGTCTCGGCAGGCAGGATGACGCCTGATGAGGTTCAGAACAGGGTACAATTTTTATAGCTGTCTCCAGTTGGCGTAAAACGGATTAGACCTGTAACACCGGGTTTCCTCGGGCTATACGTTAATCCTTAAAAATTACTCTCTTAAACAGCTCATCGAAGGTGGCAATCCACTTCAACTTTAGATCATCGTTCCACGATGGGTCGAAGTTGGGGAATTTATCAATGAGCTTGATAAGCAATGACGAGCTGCTCGCTGTCTCTTCCACGGCATTTGGCACTACCATGCCTTGTGGCACTATCGCGTTCCGATTTGTCCTTGGAACGTTTTTTCTGGTCGTTGTCCTGCCCCCGGTACCGGCATACAGCGACCTGGTACGTTTGGTAATATATGGAGATATCGGCATACCGGCATCATCTACCATGGCGATAAAGAACTTTACGCATTTCCGGCTGACATCATCGGTCAACTGAAAAGTATTATGGAACGCCTCCATCAGCTGCGAGTAAGTAGCGCTCTGCAGGTCCAGGTTGCTGCTCAGCACAAAATCAAAGGCATCTCTGGCCACTTCACGCAATAACTGCGCCCGTCGGTCCCCCCGGGCAGGGACCAGTGGTTTGAGACGTTCTGTAGGTCTGCCGTTGGCATCAATAAGCCCGAGAAAGCGTAAGGCTGCCATAAGCTGTGTTCCGGTACTGCCGGACAGGAGGTCACCCCAGTAGCTCCGGTCAATACGCTGTGGTATTGTTTGCTGCTGCAAACGGTCGATAAAGTTGCGGAAGGTGCGGTAAGAAACATAAGGCGGCAGGTGTTTCCGGCCTTTATCGGTGGTCATGTCATACCCTCACTCGGTTGTTCTTATTATATTCCAAAACCAGACTAGTTACAATAGTTGTACAACTGGAACTATCAAATAATAGTTATGGTAACATGGCCTTTTCTTTATGGCACTATGCCGGGACTGCTGAGAAATAGAAAGGACAATTTTTTGTGCCTGCTTATGGAACGTTATAGGATAGGTTATGTTCTTGAAAAATTACCTTCAGAGATAGCCACCTAAATCTAAAGGAGGATCGAACCAATGGCAACCCCTATTGAGTACCAGAAACTTATGACGGAGATTGTCTATATCAACCTGCCGGGGCCGGACGAGCCGGCTCCAAACATGACCGGTGGAGAACTTTTACATGGCTTTCTCTCGGAGTTGCACCGGATAACCAACCCGGAGATGAGGGAGCACATCAGCGCCCTTTGCAACAAATGGAATATCCGCTACCGCGATTCCAGAGCCAAATAGAACGTAATTAATAATAGGTAAAAACCTGTTATGTAAGTCCCGATTTCATCGGGACGAAGGAGGATCGCATGAAACGGGACAGGATCGGCGCTATCGATGTGGGGACGACCAAGGTCTGCACGATTATGGGGGAAATCTATAATAAGGAAGGGCTGCGTGTCCTGGGGGTAGGCGTTACCCCGTCGCACGGCCTCCATAAGGGCCTGGTGGTCGACGTCAGAGAAGCGAGAGATTCAATCAGACAGTCGGTCCGGATGGCCGAGCAGATGGCCGGGTGTAAGCTGGAATCGGCCTATGTCGGCGTCACCGGCCGGCACATTAAAGCGGAAAATACACGAGGCTCGGTAGCTATCACGCGTAATAACCAGATAGTACATACCGATGACCTCAAGCGCGTTCTAGGCGTCGCCCGCAGCGTCAAAGTACCTTCCGAGCAGAAAGTACTCCATATTATTCCGCGCGGGTACGCTGTTGATGGGCAGGCAGGGGTGAAAAACCCCATCGGCCTGCACGGCTTCCGGCTGGATGTGGAGACCCATATTATTACTGCAGCCGTGACCTCCATGCAAAACCTCACCAAGTGCATCCGCGGTGCCGGTGTCGAAGTTGAAGACCTGATAATGGAACCGCTGGCCAGCGCCGAAGCCGTCCTATCTCCGGAGGAGAAACAGGATGGCGTCCTGCTGGCGGACATCGGCGGCGGCACCACCGACCTCGCCCTCTTCAAAGACAACACCATTTACCATACCTCCGTATTGCCGGTATCCGGCTACCAGGTCACGCGGGATATTTCCATCGGCCTGGGGATTACTTTTGAACTGGCCGAAGAGATGAAAAAGAAGTACGGTAATGTCACCCCGACAGATGCAGAAAATACCGATAACGATGTGGCGATAACCCATGACGGACACAGTATTTCGTACAACGACCTGTCCGAAATCATCCGCGTCCGCATCGAGGAGCTGCTCCGGCTGGTAATGCTGGAAATGCCCCAGTCGGATTATAGAAAGCTTATCCCGGCGGGGCTGGTCATCACCGGCGGCGGCGCCAGTCTTCCCGGCATCGCCGAACTCGGTGAAAAAATAACCCGAATGCCAGTCAGGGTCGGCCAGCCTTATATCCTCCCGGGCGTCTCGGAAACCCTCACCAACCCGGCTTACGCCACGGGCGTCGGTCTCCTCCTCTGGAAGACGAGAGGCCAGGAGACCTATAATCCAGCCGCCCGGAAAGGCGCTCTTAAAAAACTGCTGACACATATGTTCAGGCTCTTCAGATAACTATAGTTATCGAAGAATTGTTAAGGAGGATTTTCATGGCAAACTCACGGTATGTTCCCAGCGGCGCTAAAATCAAAGTTATCGGTTTAGGGGGGGCGGGGTGTAACGCCATTTCCCGGATGGTCCGCGAGCAGCTACACGGCGTGGAGCTCATCGCGATGAACACCGATGCCCAGGCTCTCGAGCTTACCGAGGCCATGCAACGCGTCCAGCTGGGACCGAAACTCACCGGCGGCCTGGGTGCCGGCGGTGACCATACCATCGGTCGCAAAGCAGCCGAAGAAAGCAAAGATGCCATCCAAGAAGCCCTCAACGGGGCGGACATGATATTTCTCACGGCGGGCATGGGCGGCGGCACCGGCACGGGGTCTATACCCGTGGCGGCGGAAATCGCCAAGCATACAGGTGCGTTGACCATCGGCGTTGTCACCCAGCCTTTCAATTTTGAAGGCGCACACCGGGCTATAACTGCCGAAGATGGTATCCGCGACCTGATGCCCAATGTGGATACCCTGATTATCATCCCCAATGACCGCCTGTTGACGCTTTGCGACCAGAAAACGAGCATTAATAACGCCTTTCAGCTGGCCGATGAGGTCTTGCATCACGGCGTCCAGGCCATCGCCGAGGTAATTACCGTCCCCGGTCTCATCAACCTTGACTTCGCCGATATTCGGACGATTATGAAAGATGCCGGACCGGCCTGGATGTCCATCGGACGGGGCACGGGGCAGAACCGGGCCGTCGATGCTGCTAAGGAAGCCCTAGCCAGCCCCCTGCAGGATGTATCCTTGGCCGGAGCCAAGGGTGTATTGTTCAATATCGCCGGCGCTAATACTCTGACACTCTACGAGGTAAATAACGCCGCGGAAGTCATCCGCCAGGCTGTCGACCCGGGCGCGAACGTCATCTTCGGCGTCGTTGATGACCCCAGGCTGGGCAATGACATCAGGCTCACCTTAATCGCCACCGGATTTGCTACTAAAGAAATGATGGCCAATTCTTCAAAGGAAAAAGAAATGGACAGATTGCTTAGAGGCATCCAGGACGATGAGCTCGATCTGCCTTCATTCCTGCGGCAGCATGCTGTTTACCAGTCAAAAAGTGCCGGCACCATGAAAAAAGTGTATAATTAACCAGGGCCTGAAAACCCTGGAGAAGGAGAGGCCCGTGACCGTTGCGGAACCCGTAACGATTATCGAAGTCACCAAAAAACAGCCCAGGCTGAACGCCAACCAGTTCCTTAAAGAGATTATCGGTAACCGGCAATGTCTGGGACTGCTGCGGTTTTTCGTGGTGCACCCCAATGGCCATTTCAGTAAACTGGCCATGGTACACGGCATCGATGATAACGGCAGCCGACCGGACTTTGAGAAAGCTTTAGAGATACTGATTAACGCAGGGGTTATTAAAACATGTACCGAGAACGGTACATGTTATTACCTGCTGACGCAGGATGAGCCGATACGCCACCTGGTCCTTAACCTGGCAGAGTTTGACTGGTACCAGTGGCAGAGGCTCGACCATTATTACGTCGCCGACCACCGGGCGCCGGCATAGAAAAAGGCCGGGGGGTTATCTACACAGGCCGGTGCCACCGACGTAAAATCTGGACAAGAGGAATAATGATATGGGCAGGAAAGCAGAAAAAGCAACACAGCGAAGAAGCTATAAAGAGTCATTCAAGAACGTCAAGCACGGGCATGGCACCCGTGCCATCAAGAAGAAACAAGAATCAGCTCTGGGCAGGTAAGACCGGGTTGTTGGGGGCTTACCCTGGAAGGGAGGCATAGCCATGACGACTGGCACCGTACGCCGTTTGGTCGAAGACCGTGGTTTTGGATTCATCGGTGATGCCAGCGGGAAAGACATATTTTTCCATTACACGCAACTTGATGGTATCAATTTCCAGGCTCTCCGGGAAGGACAGAGCGTCTGCTACCGGGTAGGGCTGGGGGCCAAAGGACTCGAAGCCAGAAACATTAAACTCAACAAATAGCCGTTATGACAGCCGGGGGACAATCTGGCGTCCCTGGAGGGACTCGAACCCACGACCCGCTGCTTAGAAGGCAGCCGCTCTATCCAGCTGAGCTACA